>NZ_ATVV01000002.1:0-259810 GCF_000420905.1 Butyrivibrio sp. AD3002
GGTATGTATTGCTAAACTGCTGTATTCCTTTAATTCGTTTCGATATGACTTTTGCAACTTATTATGCCAAGAAACGTCATGAAGGCAAACCACATAGGGTAGCTATAACCCACGTTGCGAAGAAACTCATCCGAGTAATCTTTGCTTTAGAAAAACAGGACATAGACTTCAATTCTCAAAAACTACGCTAATCACGAATAGCATCGAATCCGGTTACCATCTGAAATACGATGTATTCAGATGGTTTATTAAAGTTACCCTCCCGCCAATAATTTCAAAAATTTCTCTAAAACCTATTGACTACTAATAGTTTGTCACCTCACTATAATGACGCATATATCAGCAGATAAATCCCGGTAGGTACAACTGACAGTATAGCCTTGGGAATTATCCTAAAATCTCTCGTATATATAAGAAGAAGCAGCGAAAAGAGTCCTGCCAGACCTGTCCCGAAAACAATTCCCATGGAACTCATGATTCCCGAAACCATATTGAGAAGAAAAAGAAGTATCCATGCGCTGTTACGGACCACTCTTAATCCTCCTCCGGTCTCCTCATTCCATAAAAATCCCGGTTTTCTGCAGTCATCAAACATCCACAAAAACAGCCAGATGACAAACGGTAAAACAAAATTTGCCACCATGGATTTTCCCTGCCAGGTTCTCATCATAAGAAATGTCTCAGGAGTGTATATGGAAGTGTTGCCAAACATCGCCATAAGCGAAATAAAAATCATATAAACAGGCAAAATATCCTGCCTTCTTCCCATAAGAATACGACCAATTTCCAAATAGATGAGATAAGTCATTGGAATTAGAACGATTGGCATTACCACGTGTGAAACAATAGTTGCGTGAATACCACTCATTTTTGCAATAAAAGCTATCCACATCGTAAATACAGCCAAAGCATGCCTGCTACCAAGCGGAGTTGAGATTCCTAAATAGGGATGAATAGTGTTCATGACATCAGCCTGCTGGGCAAGGACTGATTCCACCACGTAATAAGCATCATCGCCATCAAAGGGTGCCTTTACAACAGCCATAACAAGCTGAAATGCTACTATCAGTGCAAAAAGCCCCCAATATATCAGACTCTCTCTGGAATACTGAAACTTCATTACTCTGACATCAGTTCTGGGGCTTATCATTGCCTCCGGCTTTGCTCTCTGATCCCCCGGAAAAAACAAAAAGAAGATATTTGCTCCCTTTGTATAAGCCCTTTGAACGTCCCATAGTCTTGCAGCAAAGCCCACAATCGCAAGAAATATTTCCACTCCCGCATAGACTATACTGCATTTATGAAATGCCCCATATTGTATCTTAAGCATGCACCAGATTGCGATAACCTCAAAAACAGCAAAGGACAGAAGATATCCGCACAAAAAGGTAATGCCTATTGTTTTTTTGGTAAAGGGCAGGATTCTCTGAACTAAAAATCCCATACCCATCGGCACTATAAACAGCCACAATAATAGAGCCAGTGCGGATGTCACCCACATACTCAGTTAACCTCCTCCCTCAGCATAGCTTCAAGATGTTCTGCAAAAATGTTAATTCCCGTGAGGTTCTCTCCGCCTCTGGGGATAATAAGATCAGCATATTTCTTACTGGGCTCAATAAACTGTTCATGCATAGGCTTAACGGTCTCTGCGTACTGTGTGAGTACCGATGATACGCTTCTTGCACGCTCAATAGTGTCCCTTCTGATTCGGCGCATAAGTCTCTCGTCAGCATCAGTGTCGACAAACACCTTAACATCCATAAGATCCCGCAGTTCCTTGTTCTCGAGGATAAGAATGCCCTCAAGAAGAATTACCGGCTTAGGTACAATATGTATTGTCTGATCTGAGCGGTTATGGATTGCATAATCATAAACCGGGATATCCACTGCTTCGCCGCTTTTGAGCTTTTGAACATCCCTGATAAGAAGCTCGGTATCAAAGGATGACGGGTGATCATAGTTAAGTCTTGATCTCTCATCATAAGTAAGATCATTGTGTGCCTTATAGTATGAATCATGGCTTATAACCACAATGTCATCACCGAATTTCTCTCTTATTCTGTTTACGATGGTGGTCTTTCCGGAAGCTGATCCTCCCGCGATTCCTACGATACATATTTTTTTCATTTTAAAACCTCACTATCTTTTATAACTTAAATAACGGACTCCTTATTCATCAATCTCATAGCTGTGAGAAGACTCGCAGTAGATATGTGAAAGGATTTCGCCGTTCTCATTATCATAGGTCATGATCTGAACATCATCCTTTAAATGCTCATCATCATAGAGGAAATTGGTATCCTCATCCGATGTAAGATACAACAGCCTGAATCTTTTTTCAACAGGAATGTAGGTCATCTCCCCCATAGCTGTCGACATATTCTCAAGCTGCTCATAATCAGCAGCTTCATACACATTACCGGAAGCCCTGTCTATGAGCATGAAATATTGCTGATGATTCCGCGAAGCCTCATATACCTTTTCAGTTCCAGTCAGATTTGAAATCAGATGAACAAACCACGGATCCTGAAGTGCGGGTGAATCCTCGTTTACATATACTATAGCGCTTGTTTTTCCAAGAGTAAGCATATTGAGCTGTGTTGTCAGGAGCCTCTGCCTGATCGATAAGGACCTGACCTCCTTGTTATAGGATTTACCCAGCTTATCCCAGTTCGAATAAGCTTCGTCTCCTCTGTGATCGATAAGGTCAGCGTTTTCAGAAAGCCACCCTCCGATGTAATCCGTGACCTTCTTTGCTCCGGTGGAAGATAAATGTCCCGGATCTGCAAGATCTGTCATAGGATCGATGATTCCATCCATATTCAGCATATTGATGTAAGGAACACCATAGGTTGCAGCAATATCCGCAGCTGAATTGGCAGACTGAATATCCTGAACCTCTGCTGAAAACGGCAGATAGGTAAGAACAATTCCTATCCCGTCCCTCTGGCATTCATCTATTATCTTCATAAGATATTCTTCACAGATAGTGTGTGCGGGAAGTCTCTCCTCCGGGTTATACTCCGTCATATCATTGGTATTCCACTCAAGCTCATGCTTCATCTCCGCACCCATGAGCATATTGTACTCCCCGTCACCGGAAAGTCTCTGGAAATCCTTCTGTTCCAGTTCGCTCCATCTGTTGTGATATACGATAAAATCGAAAAGATACTGATACTGAATCTTTGGATCATGTACAAGGTCCTTCACAGCCGCGATCTTCAGCTTGCTGAGAGGATAAGCATCCATATTCAAATGAAGCTGACTTATAGCCGCCTGCCTGAATTCCTCCGGCGTCTCCTCATACATCTCATCTACATACTCATAATTTCTGTCCATCATAAAGCAGTCAACCACCACATACTTTGGCTTGCAGTAATCGAGCGCTCTTATGAGCTGCCAGTAGCTTTCCTTCAGAAGGCTTCCGTGACCGCCGAGGTTATAAGATGTAATCCCGTAATCCTCATACAGATCAATGGGATTTATGCCGTTTATAACATGAGATGACCCTATGAAAAGAACATCCAGATGATCTTTTTTTGCCTCTTCAAAGAAGCTCTTGTTCTTCATGTAGCTGGTTTTTCTCTCTGTAACAACCATCACAGCAAGCAGAACAGCTGCAAGCAAAACAAGAAAAACCGCTGTTTTTATTACAAGACTTACTTTTCTCTTCATGACATAATCCCTTAAAAGTTTTGATAAATGAATCCGGCGGCATCATAGCCCGGGCCCCAGATTCCACAGGTAACTATCAGAGTAACTGCTGCTATGTATATAAGCCATCTAAGCCATATTCCCTGCGTAGTTATCTTCTCAGCCACCTTTATTCCATGCTTATTTGCGATGTCCACACCTATAAGAAGGCTTATGGACATCAGGAGAAGCAAAACATTTGGTCTGTCCAGACCAAGCTCGTATATTGTCCCCTTGCTGATAAACCATGGTGCCGGCTTCCAGATATGAAGCACCATATAAAGTGCGGAAGCAAAATCCTGAACCCTGAAAAAGATCCAGGCGATGTTCACAAGCATAAATGTGATAAGCGTTTTTAAAAGTCTGTGAGAAAAACTGTTTCTTACCACATTAAAGGTATCACACAGGCGATCCCTAAGCGGTTTAAGTACGTGACCCAGAACCTGATAGATTCCGTGCAAAAGCCCCCAAATAGCAAAGGTATAGGTAGCACCGTGCCACAAACCGCTAAGCACGAAAACAATCAGTATGTTTATATACTTTCTGACAGTTCCCTTTCTGTTTCCTCCAAGAGGAATATACAGATAGTCCTTAAACCAGGAAGAAAGTGAGATATGCCATCTTCTCCAGAATTCCTGAACAGTTGCTGATGTATAGGGCGCATCGAAGTTTTTCATAAGATCAAATCCAAGCACCTTGGCACAGCCTATGGCGATATTGCTGTATCCGCCAAAATCGCAGTAAATCTCGAAGGTATAGAGTATGGATGCTATGAGCGTAGCAGTTCCCGCATACTTAACGGGGTCCGCATAGATGGAAGAGACAAGTATTGCACATCTGTCGGCTATAACCATTTTCATAAAATAGCCCCACATCATCTGCAAAAGTCCGTCTCTCATCCTGTCATAGCTGAAATTCTGGGGAGTTCTGAATTGTCTGAGCATATGTCCCGCTCTCTCGATAGGTCCCGAAGTAACCTGCGGAAAAAATGAGATGAACAGCGACAACAAAAGAAAGTTCTTCTCTGCATACAGATCCCCCCTGTAGACATCAACCAGGTATCCGATTGCCATAAACATGAAAAACGACATACCTGCTGCCGACAGGAAGGTTAATCCCGTATATTTTGACAGAGCAAGAACCAGAAGATTCGCACATATTACAACAGCTAATACAGCTTTTTTCTTTCCGCCCTCAAGCTTTTCTAACAGTCTTCCTCCCACATAGGTGGATACCGATGTGAAAAGAAGCACCGGAAATCCCCTGAGGTCAAGGGATAAATAGAAAGCCCAGCTTATAAGAAAGAGCCAGATATAACGCACTTTCTCGGGTATCAGAAAATAGATAAATGCCATCACGGGCAGAAATATTAAAAACTGTATTGAAATCAGCTGCATTATTTGACCTCATTACTATCATTTTTTTTGTCTCTTAAGAGACGATGGTATTAACGGCCGATACTGTCCTTGTAATACCAGAAATCAAAATTGGTGATCGTAAAGTAAGGAAGATCCTCCACTTCCTTTCCGCGCACCTGCTCAATAAGATGAGCCAAAACGGCTGAATATATCTGTCTGCCCTTCTCGGTATAGTGAAGTCCGTCTGACAGATAATCCTCATAGGTCTCCATCTTAAGATCAAACTTGGACGCATACATTGAATCAAGGTAAGGGAAACCTGCAGAGTTTGCAAAATTACTTGCTGTATTCGCATACTCTTTAAGAGGTCCTATTCCCTTGCTGACAACATTGCTGTCTCCGATAAGCTGTCCGGAACTGTTGTACCATACGCAGTATGAGGGGCTGCAGATAATAAACTTCGCTTTGGGACTTATCTTCTGCAAGGTCTCAACACCCTCAGTAAGCGCACCGTTATAGGTGTGAATATCATTGTTGTTGCTAGGATTAAACAGGTCCTTACCGTTTATATAATCATTTGCTCCGTATTCAATAACATAAAGGTCAACATTTTCCGGTTTAACCTTCTGAAAATCCTCGTACATAGCATATGCACTAAGATAATCGGAAGGGCAAACTCCTGCAAGCGCATAGCAGATACCCACGAAGCAGGAATCGTTAAAGCTTGAAACATCAAGATAATCCTCTCTTCCAAGAGATGCAGAGGTTCCGCCTATCGCAAGGTTATAGAACTTAACATCCTTATCGAGAAGGCAGCAGGTGTATGCGGGAATCTCTGACGCTGTGCCTCTCGCGTTATCAAACTGACTGTCTCCCATGAAAACAATATCATAGTTCTTATCTTCTTCAGCCGGAGCTTCTGTAGTGGTTTCTGCCTGCTGCTCGGGCTCCTCTGCAGCAGTCTGGTTTACCGGCTGTACCGGCTCCTCTACAGGAATCTCAGGCTCAACTATTTCTTCCGGAGCATAAGAAACCGCTTCTGTTGACGCATTTGATGCTGCATCGGGTTCTGCGGAAGCTGTATCTGCAGGATTTGCCTCCCCCGCATCGCCTGAACTTTCTTCTACAGATGATGCACTGTCCGCAGCGTCACTTGCAACTATAGATTCTTCCGTACCGGCCACGGAAGCCTGTTCGCCTCCCTCACTATTAGTTTTGGAAGGATCATCACAACCAAAAAGTGACGTACCAAGTATAATGGTAGTCATTAACATCGCTATTTTTCTTTTCATAATATTCCTCCTAATACAAAGCACCTCTCCCAAAACGGGTTCAGGAATTACGCATAAGGCGCTTCTTCTCTGAGTGTAGACTTATAAGTCTCATCTCAAATTCTCTTCTGTGATTTATGGTTAAGTTGTGTAATATCATCCCCGCAAACAATGATAATACCGCTGCGAGCATGACAAATCCGCAGACTATAAGTGTAGGAAACTTGGCAACAAGACCGGTTTCAAGGTATTCAGCAAATATCGGAATGAAAAATACAAGCGATACAACTGCCAGAATCAGTGAAACGATCGAAAAGAATCCCATGGGCTTATAGTCCCTGTAAAGTCGTGCAATTGTCATGAGAACTCTCATGCCGTCGGAATATGTATTGAGCTTGGACTCTGATCCCGCAGGTCTGTCGCGGAATTCGATGATATAATTTTCAATCTGCATGTGGTTATTGACCGCATGTATTGTCATCTCGGTCTCAATCTCAAAACCGGTAGATAAAACAGGAAAGGTCTTTGCAAACTCATAGCTAAAAGCCCTGAATCCTGTCATAACATCTCTGATATCGCAATCGAAGAGGCGATTAATGCTTCCTCTTACCAGGCTGTTGCCAAAATTGTGAAAAGGTCTCTTATTCTCTGTAAAATATGTCGATGAAAGTCTGTCTCCGACTACCATATCGGCATTCTTTTCAAGTACAAGGCTGCACATACCCGGAGCGGCATCCATAGGATATGTGTCATCTCCGTCAACCATGACATAGCACTCAGCATCAATCTCGCGAAACATTCTTCTGATTACATTGCCCTTGCCCTGAACATACTCATGGCGAACAACCGCACCGTTTGCCTTGGCTATCTCCGATGTGCGGTCAGTGGAATTATTGTCGTATACATATATCACAGCATCCGGAAGCGCTGCCTTTGAGTCTTTTATTACTTTTTCTATCGTCTGTTCCTCGTTATAACAGGGAATCAGTACTGCGATCTTATCCATTCTTTCTTCACCTTTTTAGTTTTCTAATCCGTAGACATAAATTATATACGGAGATGAAGGATCCTCATAGGTTCCCTCGAGGTAAAGCCCCTTCTCCGAGGCATTGCCTATCTCTATTCTGGAGAAAATGTATTTACAATTAAGCTCCGAAAGAGCCTTCGTGTCTATGTATATATCCGTGTCAGTGACGCCGGTATAGCTCCTTGTAGCCATTACGATAGAATCGTCCGTTCCGGAATAAAGATAACAGCGTGCACCCCAATCATCGAAATAGATTCTGGTATTCTCTTTTCTATCAAGCGCCGGGGCTATTACTTTTCGGAACTTCTCTTTATATTCCTGGGAATAAAAGCCAAGATAGCCATCCAGTGTAGATATCCCGTTATACTCAAGCACGGCCGGATGCATTCCGTAGGCAACCGCCCACTGACTTTCATCATAACCGATATCGCCTTTTATTTTATCAAAAAGCCGGCTGGAATAAAACTCTCTGTAGCTTAGCCTGTCTACCTCCTGCCCCGTCTTTATCCTGTATGCTGTGCCGTAGGCGGTGTCATATACATCATTGTAATGCTCTGAACAAAGCAGTATTACAAATACAGCTGCAATTGGTATCACTCTTGCCGCAATCCTGAAAACCACATTCTCTTTTCGTGCCATCCTTATGCATACAACAAACAAAGATGCATACCATATAAACGGGCTAAAGAAAATGGTTCTGTTAAACTGCCACCCTGTCAGCGGCGGGAGTAAAAAAGCTACAAAATTTCTCATTCCCTCGCTGTAATACAGGCCGTATATCAGGCTGTTAAACACAAGAAGAACCGCGAAGAGATTGTAGATATCATGCACCATACCCTTGAAATCCCTGCGAAGAATATATCTCACATTCAGGAAAATGAAGTAGACCGTGCATATCGGAAGAACCAGAAAACGGTGAGCGTCATCCGCGTGCATCATACCGCTTGTAAATACAGCCGCACACTCGCCCATTATCTGTGAAAATCCCATCGAAGCATCCTTCATGGTGCTTCTTATGGTCACTTCATCGGAAAAGAGCATCTCACCGAAAAGCCGGTATTCAAAGGCTACGAACCCAAGAGCAAGGATAACAAGCGCAAGGCAAAGCGGCAGTGAAAGCTTTCTGTCTGCTATCAGTCTCCATATAATTGCCAGTACCAGATATCCCAGAATAAACATTCCGAAATATGAAAAATATGATACTACCGGATACAGGAATAAAAGAATGAAATATTTTACGCAGGCACGGCTAAACCCCAGCCTGTATATTTTTCTCAAAAGATAAATAACCAGAGGTATTGAGGCAAAGGCTATACCAAAGGCCGGGAAAAGATTCAAAATCCCATAAGCAAAAGCACATATCCAGGCGATGTCTCCGGGGTTTTCATTTTCCATCATATCCCCTGCAAGAAGCAGACAGGATACAATCGCTATCACTATTTTCAGTAAATAACCGAGAACATATGCGATATATGTGGGAAAGAGCATAAAAAGAACACTGTATAAGTAGAACTCACCTGGAAGGTTGTCTCTGCTTATTCCATTAAGAAATGGGACATTCGCGCCTTGAGCAAAGAATGTCCCTGTGTTTTTCATCATTTTATACTGGGCCACGAACAGGTCCAGATTGTCGGGTATAGCTATGTAGCTGTTCTCTCCTACTATCATAAACATAGCAAAAACAGCTATCATAAAAATGCTGATAAGGCAGATATACCACCTTGTTGCGATTTTAACGGTTATTGAACCCACAATTCCTCCAATCGCTGACTTAGTCTTCCTTTTTGAAAAGGCCCATTCTCTCATGTCCGCCGAGCTTATTGGGATCTCTTCCCTCAAGAATAGCCTGAACAATTGTCATTCTGAAGCCTGCATCTATGAAATCGCAGTGCTTACAGAAAGGCTCATTCTGACGTCCCTCGGCAATTTTTCTTCTTACTGCCATGAATTCTTCCGAAGCCCAGCCATCTTTAAGACTTGTAGTCGAAAGATCTGCGTAATTGGTCACTTCATAGTTATCACAACAGCAAAGTCCAAGCTTTCCGTTGGGCATTATCCACATATCCGTGAAGGGAAGAAGACAGGTCTCCTTGATTACCTTCTCGGTTGCCTGCTTATTGGGAGCAGAACCTGCTCTGTTGGTAAGTACTTCTTCAAGATATCTCATCTGAATCTCTATCTCGAGGTCCTTAAACTCATCGGGATTAGCCTTAACGTACTCATAAACCTCTTGAATATTCTTATGAAGCTTGAACTCCATACTGTAGTTATTGATTATGAGCTGATCGATATAAGGCTTAATCTGCTTAACCTTATCAATATTAAGGATAAGTCCGTTCGTACTCATAAAGATGAAGCTGTCCGGAAGTTTCTCTCTTGCATATTTATGACGCTCAACAATCTTGGTATCAAGCCAGGGCTCGTTGTTACCATAGAGTGTAAGATGTCCCTTATAACCCCAGTCTGCGAGCTGATCGATTATGCTCTTGTAGAGATCGTCATCGATTTTGCAAAGAGGTCTCTTCTCAGCATGAACATTGGCAGTACAGAAAGCGCAGGTGGAATTACATCTGTTGATGGTCTCGATGTTAACCACGTTCGGCATCGGTACTTCTTTTGCATTCATGAAATAATCTATATAAGCCTGCTGCTGTTTGTGTCTCGTAGCAAACTGAAGTTTAAGATAAGCTTCGCTGGCAAGCATGGGAAAATGCTTCCTTGCGAACCATCCGAATTTACCCATAAAACTATTAACCTTGATTGGCATTTTACTTCCTCCAAAATAATAACTACAACAGCGCTTATTATATCATAGGTAGTAATTTTTTCAACATAGCGTTTGACTTAGGGTGCTCATGTTCCCTATAATTAAGGCATTGGGGGATTTTTTCTAATTCTTTCTTGGGAGAAGTTTATGGGGACAGCTAATACGGTATCACTTATTATCTATCTGGGGATGATTGTTTTTGCTCTTTTTCTTCACACCAAAAACAATAAGAACTCTGCCTATCAGGTTTATGTATCAGATGTTATTTTCAATAAAGTATACACTGTCCTTTTGCCCACAGCTATCATTTTGATAGGTGCCGCTTTAAGACTTTACCGGCTTGCAGGCATTCCAGCAGGACTCCATCAGGACGAGGCTTCCATCGGATATGAGGCCTACATTCTCTCTGCCTTCGGACTTGACCGCGACGGCAACCCGTTTCCCATTTATCCCATAACCTATGGCTCAGGCGGCGGCAGCCCCCTTATGATCTACTTAAATGTTATTACCACTAAGCTTTTGGGCAGCAGTGCTCTTTCTCTTCGAATTCTTCCGGCTATCCTGGGAATAGCAACGCTTGTGGTTCTCTTTTTTCTTATCAGAATTCTCAGCAGGGAAACCCTTTTAAGTGAAAAAAGCGCCATACCGTTCCAGCGTGTAACAGGGGAATATTTGTGGCTTCCTCTCGTAAGTGTTGCCATAATGGCACTCGTTCCATGGCATGTAATGCTCTCAAGATGGAGCCTTGACTGTAATACCACGCCTTTCTTTGTCGTTTCTGCGCTCCTGCTATTTACACTCGGAGGGGCAAAAAAAGAACGCGGAACCATATTTTATGCTCTTTCCGCAGTCGTTTATTCTCTTTGTCTGTACAGCTACGGGGCTGCAACCTTTGTCATCCCCCTTCACCTTATCATCATGTGCATTATCTGTGTAAAATCAGGAAGAATGACGATGTCTCAGGTAAAACTAGGTGTTGGTATTTTCCTCCTGGTATCCCTGCCTCTCCTTGTATTTTACGCAGTTAATTTCCTTAATCTTCCGGAAATCATTACTCCGATTTTTTCAATCACAAAGTTTACTGCGAAAAGGTCGATATTTGCTTCCGGAGCCGGTTTGTTTCCTGCTATTTTCGTTAATTTCATCACCATGATAAAAAATATGACTCTCGGTAATTCTTCCGAGCAAATACTAAGCTATATACCCGGATTTCCTCCGTTTCTGGCTTTTACTTTTCCAATGACAATTCTCGGAATAGTTATCAGCTTTATTCGTGCCAAGGGCGGTTCTTTTATGGACCTGATAATGAACAGCCTTTTTTATCCCTCATTTATCTTCGGTCTTTTCGTGGAAGAAGATATAACCCGGATGGTGCTAATCTTTATCCCGCTTGTTTTTTACCTGGCTCGCGGGTTTGTATTTGTTGTGGATGAATTTGTCACTGTACAGAAAAGCTCCTACAAAAAACATATCAAGGCTCTGGCAGTAGCCGCAAAAGCCCTGCCTCCGGCTCTTTTCTTCATCGGCGCATTTTTGTTTGCACAGGTTTATTTCACAGATTATAACAACCTTAGTGCGGAAGCTTTTATGCCCGGCTACGGAGAAGCCTGCGCATATGCAGAGGATATTATTTCAAAGGAGGGCACGATTTTCTCAACCTATGAGCATGTTTCGGCGCCTTTCATGATTGCCCTTTATTACACAAAAACACCGCCGGAAGATTTCCTTCAGACGGTGCACTATAAAGATCCTCTTGCTGAATTCAGAATTGCCGATTCCTTCACCCATTTCAGATTCGGTCTCCCTGATGATATGAATGACAACCTTGCATTATATCTTGCGGAGGGCAGTGTTTTTATTCTTCATAAAACTCAGCTGCCGACTCTTGAAGAAATCCCCGGATATGATGCGGAAAGCATGGGTATTAAGGCTTTTGGTAACTTCTGTGTTATCTCCGCTTCGTCAAACCTGAAATAAAGGATATCGTATTTTTTATCCCATACGCTCCGAAAGGAAGAAGCGTTAGATAATACCTGATAATATATCTGGATGATCCCTCCCATATCTCATGGAACAGCATCCCACCGAAAACAAACAGTATCAGAAGAGCCTGAGGTAAATCAAGGCTCTTTTTTCTTATGGTAATAAAGCAATAGATGCATACACCGAAATATACCAGAAAATGAGCTACATCCATTACTGCCTGAAAAATCTTAGACCAGGTGCCATAAACAAGAGAATGGGCAAACGCTGACTTCGACTCTGAATGTCTCATGGACAGCTCATAATTTCTAAGAGAAATATGTGTGGGATCCGCCCACTGGGTAAGGAGCTTTCTAACATAGAATTTAACTGCATGCAGAGGTCTTTCCCTGAATTCGGAGAGTCTTTCATCTATTGCTGCCTTAGCCTTTTCTCCGGTGAGTTCGGGGTCATAGTCAGCTTCAGCGTAGGTATTCCAGTTAAATCCGTTATACCATCCCCACTCTCCTTCTCCCTCCTGCATCGCCATGGCAAAATAGGTTGAACTGGGAACGCCATCAGGATATTCAGAAAGTCCGGCCTTTTTCGCATATACATTTCCTATAAGCTTCAGCGGACAAAGAGCCATGACCACAAGAAGAATGATAAAAGCAGCGCTCATGACGCATCTTCCCCTGAACTTATCAGCCTTAGTCAGAGCACCCTGAAGCAGATCTGCCACAAGGAGAATAGCCATCGCAATAAGCGCTATATAAAGATTTGTTTTTAAAAGGCACCCAAGCCCCAGAAACAATGCCGCAAACAGTTCATCCTTTATCTCATGCTTTTTCAGATAACATATCTCAAAGTACAATGCCAGAATTCCGGGTGCTACTGACCAGATGTCGTTGTATACATAAGTGACATAAGAATACAGGAAAAACATCAGAAGCGATAAAAGATCAAGCACCTCGCAGATTCCATCATCTTCGAAAAGTTCACGGGTTATTTTGTGTAAAAAAATAACGCTCACTAGTATCGCCGCCAGATTGATTATCTGAAACACAAGATAATTACTTGGTCCGAAGACGTCAGCTAATATCTGCCCGATTGCCACGTAACCAATCTGAAACGGATACACAAACATGTAGCCGCCCTTCTCAAGGCTGCTGTAATCCCCGGCATTGAATGCGTTTATTATTTTATCCAGCGTAAGGCCGTCCGTTACCGCCACCGCATCCGAAGTAAAAATGATCACAAGGCACAAAAGTGCTTCTGCGATAAGAACGATCGAAAAAAGAACTTTTTTATGCGTTTTGGTAAGGAAATAAGCTGCCAAAAGAAACAAAGCAGCGCCTACTATCAGAATCAGATAATTCTGCGCGCCGAATCTCGGAAGATCCGCTCCCTGATCAGTGTCGTAATATATAGTGGTAACGAAGCTCGCTGCAAGAATTAGCAGACAAAGCGCAGTAAACGGCACAAAAAATACCATTGCAAGTTTTCTTAAAGCCTTATGCACGATGACCTCCAATTCTCTTTATAAGGTCAAATGCCACTATGGCATAAACAACGATCTGAACTGCAGATATTACTGTAATCGGTAATGTTTCCTGCTTGAACAAAACCATAATATATACAAGCGTGGAATTGAGATTCATCAGTGCGGCAGCCCACAGCTTTTGTCTCTCCAATGTAAGACAAATCGCAGTCATCAGAAGTACAACGGCATAATCGTATCTTTCGTGCATTCCCGGCAGGAACATACAGCAGGTCCATGCCATGAAAACACCGAAATATAGAACATTTTGCTTCTTTCCAAGAAATTCCGCATGTTTTAGTACGTAAACAGCCATAACTCCAAGAACCACTACAGCCATAATAACAGCGGGGAGCGTTAATATCTCATCGAAATTATCAAGTCCGAAGTTATAGAAATTGGGATAATAGGACACCATACCGTATCCTTCAGTCGAAACCTCCTGAGTCTGAGAAAGGTAGGCAAGATAAGTTGCTTTAAGCCCTCTCCTGCAGAGAACGCAGGGAAGTCCCAATATCAAATACATAACAGGTATCCAGAAGAACTCCAGAATACTGTATTTTTTCTTTGAAAAATAGAGCACCATAAAAAGCGGCACAAAGAAGATTGCCTGAAGTTTAAATCCAAAGGAAAGCGCAAGAAAAATAAAAGCTGTCCTGTAATTATCCTTCAAAAGATAATACAGCGATATAACAAGGAATACTACGTAGATGGCATCGCACTGCTTCCACAGAGCCCCGTTCCAGACAACAAAGGGCAAAAACAGCGTAAGCACCGCGCCAAAGGAAGCCTGTAAGGAAGCCTTATCTTCTGTAATTCCCCTCTCCGCCAGGATAAGGATAAGAATTTTCCGTACAAAAAAGGCACTTACAAACTCTGCGATCATTGAGAAAACAGCCAGTGGAATATAGGGCTCACAGGGAAAAAGCGAGCAGATTGCATACATGACGTTATAAGGCACATAGTAATCACCTATATCCTTGGACAGTCCGCCAAAAAAGCCATACTCTCTGTATGCCTGAACCCAGGGAAGGTAGTAGCTCTCGTAATCCGGAGAGAGTGTTGTTTCCGGTATCATTTTTACTCTTATCAAAACTGCCAGAAGCAATAAAACGCAGAGTGCAAGCTTATCGAGATTATCGTTAACAAAAGCAATAAGCCACCTGTCAAATCCCGTCACCCCGGCCTTTATTTCCTTTTTATTGCCATTATCTCTTGCGTTTGTACTCAAGAAAACCTCCCAGTGCATTGAAAATCATTGTTTCAATGTAACTTTGTTTTTATGATAATATTCAGCGACAGCTTTGTTAAGCCAGTCTTTTTCGTCTTCCGTTATGTCCGAAAAGAAAAGGAGCGTGGGATGAACCGAGTAAGGTGAAATCTCTGCGTCCTTAATTTTTCCATCTTTTAAAACCGTGAGCCTATCGTTAAACTCAGCCTTGTAGGTCGCCGCATCATGCGATGCGATGTCTCTGACTGCAGCCGTCCCGGTATATAGGTTTATCTCAGGCTTTAACGCAATAGCAGATGCCGCGATAAATCCCGCACCGACAAAAACTATAACCTTTGAAGCGTGTTCTCCAAGAAAGGCATCCTGAAGAAGGTCTCCGGGTTTTCTCTTTGATAAGGCATCGTCATCAAGGAGTTTTGCAGGTTTAATCACATATCTAATCCATCCACAGATATATCCGATGATCAATATCAGCAGAAGCATCCCCTGCATATAGAAAAGCGCCTGAATTCTTCCGGCCTCTATACTTCCTGTTGCGTAAATTGGAGGCGTTATCTCCGCTGCAGTCAGCAAAAAACAGAATGCAGCAAAAAGAACCGGATGATCAAATCCGTAAAACCGCTTGATTCTTCCGGTGGCCTTCCACAGAAGTGGAATAAGGAGCGCCAGAAGTACAATTACCGGCCAGGTAAGCCATTTCCCAAGCATCGCATCAAATGTGTAGTAGATTGCCATAAGAATTGCTTTTATGGGATTATACGCAGCTGCAGAAGATCTCTTAGCATTTCCCGGTGCTATCATTGCCAGGATCAGCCCTATTAGCATGCATATAGCAGGAGAAACAACTCTTCTGAATCCGGAAAATCGCTCCGCAATACGTACCACAAGCTTTTTCCTGTATTCAATCTGCTTCTCCAGCGAAGCCTTTCCAGAACACATCGATACCACTGATATTATTAAAATACATACTGATATTATTCCGAGGCTCAGTGAAGTCATATAGTTGGCTCCGCCAAGCAAAAAACCAAGGATAGATAAAAGGACAATCTTGTAGCTCTTATAATACTCGGCATTTGCGATTTTCATAAGAAATCCCAGCCACAAAAGCCCAAGACCAAACATAAAAAGATAGTTTATCGCACCACTGTACCAGAAAAGGCTCTCCACTCTGCTCATTCCGGCAGGCATACACTGTATCAGAATAAAATAGATAACACCGGTTATGCATCCGGTGAGGTGCTTTTCCACTCTGAGAACATTGTGCAAAAGCTGCCGAAGGAAATAGCAAAGCCCTACGGTAAACATCAAAAGAACAATCCATGTTCCGAGAAAATAAAGCTTCTCTCCGAATACATGAGGTGCCAGAGCCGTGAGCGCATCACTGAAATACACTCCGGTCCAATTCAGGTAATACCATACTCCCATATATACAGCTTCAAATACCGCCGCAAAAATGCCGCCGGAGACAAAGGCTTCATGGACTTCATAGGCCATACTGAAATCGTCTGCAGAAGGCACATTATAAAGCGAAACAAAAAGTATGGGGAGAACGGCTATAACATTTATCAAAAACAGAATAATTCTAAGGCTTTTTACCTTTATATTCTTTTTCATGTATCGGCTCCGGTTTACTCAAAGGAATTTATGCAGTCTATTACATAGGTCTGTTCTTCATCAGTCATCCCGGCATAAATGGGAAGCGAAAGAACTTCATTGGCATAGCTTTCCGTTATGGGAAGAGCACCTTCCCTTATTCCCAGGTATGAATATGCTTCCGAAAGATGCGGCGGAATGGGATAATGAATAATGGTTGTTATGTTATTATCCTTCAGATATTCCATGAATTCATCCCTGCGATCCTTAACTCTGATCACATACTGATGCCATACGCTGGTGGCTCCGTCTGCCACCTGAGGCTTAATAACAAGGGGATTGGTAATACCCTCCGCATATTTCCGAGAGATTTGATAGCGTTCGTTATTTATCTCTTCTATATACTTGAGTCTGACCCTTAAGAGTCCCGCCTGCATTTCATCCAGTCTTGAATTGGCACCAACCACCATATTGTGGTAACGCTTCTCACTGCCGTAATTGCGGTAGATTTTCATGAGTCTTGCAAGTTCCGGATCATTTGTAGTGATAGCCCCGGCATCTCCGAAGGCACCCATGTTTTTGGACGGGTAAAATGAAAAGCATCCGATATCTCCGAAGCTTCCCGTCATCTTACCATCAAAAAGAGCTCCGTGGGACTGCGCGCAGTCCTCTACAAGTCTCAAATTGTACTTTTTGCAAAGAGCGGTAATCTTGTCCATTCTCGCAGCCTGTCCGTAGAGATGAACCACAAGAATAGCCTTGGTTTTGTCAGTTATCTTCTCTTCGATCTTAGAGACATCTATCTGATAATACTCATCAGGTTCAACAAAAACGGGTGTTGCGTTATTAATGGTTATTCCCATAACGCTTGCTATGTATGTATTCCCCTGAACAATAACTTCGTCGCCCTCGCCGATTCCCAGCACCTTAAACGCCAGCCAAAGTGCATCAAGGCCACTGGCAAGGCCCACGCTGTACTTTGTCCCGACATAGGAAGCAAATTCCTCCTCAAAGCTCTCCACTTCCTTGCCGAGAATATACCAGCCCGAGCGAAGAACCTCCAGAGCCTTTGCCTCATATTCATCCTGATGTCTTAAGAAGCCGCGATCCATACGGCTTTGCATTATATTATCCATTTAGTTGTCTCTTCTTTTTACGTATCCTGCATACCAGTCAACAAAACGGTGGATGCCGTCCTTAAGGGGTGTGTCAGGTTTGAAGTCGAAATCTTCCATAAGGTCGTCTACATCAGCAAAAGTTGCCTCAACGTCTCCGGGCTGCATGGGAAGAAGTTCTCTGTGTGCCTCGAAATCGAAATCCTCCGGAAGAACTCCGTGAGCAACAAGCTCTTTCTGAAGAAGATCCACGAAGTCCATGAGGTTTTCGGGATTGTGGTTACCAATATTGTATACTTTGTAGCGGTTGCCCTTTTCATCCTCATCGGGTTTGTGCTGCATTACATTCACAACGCCTGTTACGATATCATCGACATAGGTGAAGTCACGTCTGCAGTTACCATAGTTGAAGATCTGAATTGTATCGCCTCTGAGGAGCTTATCCGCAAAGAGGAAAAGTGCCATATCAGGTCTTCCCATGGGACCGTATACAGTAAAGAAACGAAGGCCTGTAGTAGCCATGTCATAGAGATTACTGTAAGAATATGCAAAGAGCTCATTGGATTTCTTGGTAGCGGCGTATAGTGACAGCGGATGATCCACCTGATCCTTGGTGCTGAACGGAAGCTTTGTGTTTCCGCCGTATACGCTTGAGCTTGATGCATAAACAAGATGCTCAACCTTGGGATCGGAATGTCTGCATGCTTCAAGAATGTTGTAGAAGCCGATAACATTTGCTTCGATATAAGCACCGGGATTCTCGATTGAATATCTGACTCCGGCCTGAGCAGCAAGGTTTACAACAACTGCAGGCTTATACTTTGCAAATACCTCATCCACAGCTGCTTTGTCAGCAATATCGCCCTTTACAAAAATGAAGTCTTCATATTTTGAAAGCTTCTCAAGTCTCTCTTCCTTAAGACGAACATCGTAGTAATCATTAACATTGTCGTATCCGACAACCTTTATATCTTTAAATTCATCAAGTAGTCTTGCGGCAAGATGAGAGCCGATAAATCCGGCAGCACCTGTGATAAGAACTGTTTTGCCATCTAACTTAACATTTTTTTCTTTCATTACTAAAAACTCTCCTTAAAATGATATAATAACATGATAGTGAAAAAAGTCCCGGAGGTCAATTTATGGGCAGAACAAAGCTTGCTGCCAAAAACATAACATTCGGATACGTAGGACAGCTGGCAACAGCGCTAATGTCCTTCATTCTGCGTACCATTTTCATTCATCGACTGGCCGAGACTCTTCTTGGTGTCAATGCACTCTATAGCAATATCCTATCACTTTTGTCAATGGCTGAGCTCGGCATAGGGACCGCTCTTAATTTCAGCCTGTATGCTCCCGTTGCCAAAAAGGACATAGAGAAGGTAAAGTCCTACATGCAAATGTACCGCAAGGCATATCACACTATAGCCATTGTAGTGGCTGTGATTGGTCTTTCGCTCACACCTTTTCTTAAGTATCTCACCAAAAATCCCGGAGATATCACGCCCCGCGACCTTACATTATATTATCTCATCTTTCTGTTTAATACGGTAAGCACTTACTTTGTATCCTATAAGTACAGCCTTGTTAATGCCGAGCAGAAAAACTACATACAGACCAATATTATTACTATAACGAAGATAATTACCGTATTTTTCCAGATAATTGTCCTCCTTGTTATTCCGAATTTCTACCTGTACCTGCTAACCGATGCTGCTGTTCAGCTTATCCAGAAGATATTCGTCAACAGCTATTTGAATAAACTCTATCCATATCTTGCAGATAAGGACGTAACTCCCCTCTCCAGGGATGAACACGATGAAGTATGGAAAAAGACCAAAGCTCTCGTTATGCACAAGGTGGGCGATGTAGCAAGACTTCAGACTGATACTCTGATAATTTCTTCTTTCATTGAAGTCAAAGTGGCAGGTTATGTCGACAATTACACAATGGTAATAAGTACCATCTCCAATTTCGTAAATATCATTTTCAACTCTGTTATTTCCGGATTCGGCAACCTGATCGCCACTGAATCAATGGAGAAACAATACAAAACCTTTAAGGTTTATCGCTTCTTTGCATCCTGGGTTTACGGTTTTTCAGCCTGCGGCTTTTTTATAATGATTCAGCCCCTTATATATCTGTGGATCGTAAGGAACAAGGGGCCGGAATGGATGCTCAGCTCCATTGCCGTTTATTTTCTTTTGACAGACTACTATTTCAAGGGCGACAGAATTGTTCTTTCAAATTATAAAACAGCTGCCGGTGTTTTCGAGCAGGACAAGTACCTTGCTCTGATTCAGGGCTTTGTAAATCTTGTAATATCCATAGTGCTTGTTCAAAAGATCGGTCTTACGGGTATTTATGTCGGAACAGTCGTATCGGGACTTATAGCCAATATTACGAAACCTATTATAATTTACCGCGTATGCTTTGATAAAAGTTCACTGTCCTACTTTATGGACAGTCTGAAGTATATTCTGACAGAAGTCTCGATTATTGCGGTCCTTTATCTTTTGAGCACAATTGTTCTTAAAAACATAACCATCCTGTCTTTTGCTCTTATGATAATCATTGTTACCGTAGTATTTAATGGTGTATTTTGGATCATCTATCACAAGACCGAGGAATATGAATATCTAAAAGGCATAGTATTGAGAAAGCTGGGGAAGGCATGAACAAGGAAACATTTGAACAGATAATCAAAGTAACCGAAAATGATTTGAAAAATATAAATAATTACTCGGCAAAGGACGCTTTAAAAGATGCCGCAAAAAAGGCACTAAAAAGAGCCACTACCAACAGAGATCCCATGTTCTGGCCCGCAGGGCTTTTGCTGCTCGGCTTGTCCGAGGCTGCTTTTTCTCCGTCCGGGAATGCTTCATCTCTTATTGACAAGGCATCCAGAGATGAAATTACTCAATGCATAGGCTCCTACCTGGATAAATGGATAAAAGACGGTGAAGAAGTATCCTTTGTTGACGACTCTCTCGCCGGTCTTGCTCTTATCAGCATCTATGAAAATACCGGCGAAAGGCGTTACCATCACGGGGCTGTGAAAATAGCCAATTATCTGGCTCAGTGCCCCAAAAACAGCGAAGAAAGCATTATCTACAATCCCTCAAAAGGAAATGACCTTATATATGCGGACGGTGCAGGGCAGAGTGCAATGTATCTCTCCCGCTATGCCTCAGTTTTTCATAAAAAAAATGCCATGGCTCTGGCAGCAAAACAACTCCTGAATTTTCACGAAAAAGGACTTGATGCAAGATCCGGTCTTCCCTATCACGCATTCTCTCTGGAAAAGGATATGAAGCATGGAATCATCGGGTGGGGCAGAGCTGTAGGCTGGCTTATGATGGGATATTCCGAGCTGCTTGCCGGTCTTGAACGCGAATACAGCGAAGGAAACGATACCTCGGGAGAATCCCTCTTAAAGAACACTGCCGACAAGATCATGTCACAATATTATACCCTCATGAAAACTGTCATCTCCTACCAGAGACCCGACGGAGGATTTTCCTGGCTTCTTCCCGCAACAGAGGGCGAACCCGATACCTCCGCTACAGCCATGATAGCTTATTCCATGGCAGTCTGGATGAGGAGCGGCGCTTTTCACGCTCACGCCAAGGATCTTGCTGAGGACGTAAAAAAAGCCGTTTCCGGCGCAGGAGCTTTTCTCCTTGCAAAAACCGATAACGGCTCTGTATTACATGCTCTTAGCGGCTGTGAGGACATCGCTGTTCACAGGCAGATCTACGATCATTTCCCCTGGGGTCAGGGAAGCACACTAGCTCTTCTTAGCATAATATAACTACACTATAGCGGGCGGGAGCTCATCAGTAGCAGTCAGATAGAACTGCTCCACTCTTATTCCTGCCGAAAGCGCAAAGTATCTAAGCGTATGCCTTCCGCCTCGCAGTTTTACATCCATTAAAGGAACCCATCTCCAGATATTCTCTGCAGAAAAACGCCAGATGGACTGTCCGCTGTATAAGTCTCTCTCGGAATAAATCTTATCATCCACGCCTATCGTGAAATGTGACTTTTCCTCATCCCACATGAGAAACTTTCCCCATATCCTATAGGTACCGCCTCTGGTTTCAATATTGTAATGAAGAGATGGCGCCTTTTTAATTGCGCTCGTTCCTCCCCAGCTTGTGCCATGATAGCCTTCAAGTGCTTTTTCATCCCTGATATACATGGCAAGTCCGCTCTCTCCGTGCGAAGGAGCATTACAATAATCCCATCCGCCCTCAGTGTAAGCGGCCTTAGACTGTGCCAGGGCTGCAGCTGCTTCAATGAATATTCTTCCGTCCTTTTCAACTGCTGTGTGTTCACCCGTAGCCACTATCTCACCTGCGGCAACAGGAGCTCCGTAATGGGAGAGGAATTCCATATGCTCACCCATTTCAAGGCAGTTGCCCTTCTGCTTTCTGAAAGCATAATAGACCGGTCTTGGCGGAAGCTCGTAGGCCTCTTTTCCATAGAAATCCCAGCAGAAACCCGCGGCATCAAAACTAAGCGGCAACCTCAAATCTCCGCCTCTTATACCAAGCGTGTTCTCCTGTCTTTCTCTTGTATAGATAACAAATCTCGAGAAGGAAAAATATCTGTCTACCGCATGGAAAATAATTCTGTGCGATCCGGGTTTTATATTCGGAAGACGCAGATAAAGCTTATCTACGTTATTTCTGACATTATTTTTCCACTCTCCCTTAAATTCATCATTAGCTCTGGATTCAATAACTTCCACAGGGTTTTCATCCACGGAAACTCCGATTCTGATTCTTCCTTTGGAATTGAGCGACGGGAATCTATGAAGTTCGAGCAGGAATGCTCCCTCACTGGTGACAGTTACTTCATAGGTAAGGGTAGCGCCTTCTGTCCTGGCCTCAACCAGCGATCCTCTCTGTCTTCCAAGATTTGGAATTCTGACCCATGCTCCCGAGAGGTCGCGAACCATATCGGCCTCTATTCTAAGCATTCCGTCATCCTCCATGTGAGGCGGAAATACAATATTCCCCTGGCCGAGAAGTGTTATTCCCCTGAAAAGCTTGGCCTCCACGGGTATAACACGATTCTCTCCTGTCATCAGAGCCATTACATGGATTTCATCCTTAATGGAAACTACAGCATCGTCAGGCTTCACCTCGCCCTTCTTGGTCATCTGTTCTATCATGTCGGAGACCGTGGTCCAGTCAACCTCCAGAAGAAGTCTCTCTTCTCCGCTGATTCTGATATCGCCGTGTCCATCAAAACCGACTATACTCTCGTCTGTTACTTTGAGCCATGAGGGGAGATCAACCGTCACTACGATCTCGTTTTCTCCCGAGTTTGCTATTTCAAACCATTTTTCAACCGGCTTTACAAAGGTCAGCGAATTCTCTTCATTCTGACAAGTGACAATCAGATGATCCTCAGACTTTTTAATCGGCGGTTTGCATGCGGGATGCATCGCAGTCCTCGGCGGCGGGAAGTCCTCCGGAGTCATAACCCCGTCCCATTTTCCGTCTGACATTACGTGATTGTAGTAATAAAGCATGCTCCTTCGCGCATGATCAAAGGCCAGTGATCTTGTGGTATAGTCCGAAGCACTGTGGGTTTTGCCCTGTCTTATACACAGATTGCTTCTGTCCGCATAATAATACATTGCATAGGTATAATATGCGGCATGTATTTTCATCAGTATCAACTGGAAAAAAGCATCCTTTTCGTTATCGGGAAGAGAATGATATATTCTGTTTCCGGTTTTAAACATATACTCATAGCGGTGAATACGGCTAACTGCCTCATCCGTATAAGCTGTCTGCGAGAAAGCGTCCACATCCATCTGTTCTACTTTACGCACGTTCGTCAGCTGATCAAACTCAACCAGCATCGGCGCAAGCTTTTTACCATGATGTCCGCTGAAGGTTTCATCAATCCACTTTGCGAGGAATTCCACCTCATCCGCACAGATGGTATCCCCTTTTCCTATATCCCATGCAAGCTGGGCATAATAAGTCATCTGCTGCTCAAGCGGCTTTATCGCACCAAAATTTGTAACCCAGAGCTTTCTTATTCCCTCTTCGTATGCCTTCTTAAGCTCATTTCTGGTCTGTGAAAGCGGGATTGAACACAGGAAAAGATATGATGCTCCCGGCGGCGCCCAGTACGAATTGTGGTAATAAAGTCCGTTACCACCAGAGCGACGCTTTTCATTTTCGTTGGGATATCTTCTTACATGTCCGTAATTGTCGTTCACCCATATAAGTGTAAAATCGTCCGGAATTTTAAGCCCGTTATCATACAGCTCAAGCACCTCTTTATAAGGCACAAAGATCTTCATGGGCGTATACTCGAGAGTGCTGTCCAGAATTTTTTCCTGAGCATCTATTACATCCTCAAGAAGTTCTATCTTGGCACTTCGAAGTTCATCCCCTTTAAGTCCAGCAAGTGCCACCGGCTCAAACTCAGTATCATGAACGCCTCTCATACCGAGAGTATAGGTAACCTCATAATCCTTGTTCTGCTCAACCGCTTCCTGCCAGTATTCTATTATTGCATCCCTGCTCTTTTCGGAAGCAGTGAAATCGTAGGGCATGCCACTATAACCCTTCTTCTCAAGCCAGGGCCTCCACTCCTTGTTATTGCTGCGCATAAGCATATCGCAGTGGGAAGTACCTATAACTATTCCCATCTTATCAGCAAGCTTTGCGTTTTCGGGATTTGCATTAAAAGCATTTACATGCATTGCAGGCCAGAGGTAATTCATCTTAAGGCGCAGCATCAGTTCAAAGATCTTTTCGTAGGTCCTTATCCCTATAGTAGTTTCGCCAAGATATCTCTGAGCCCAGTGATCAAGCTCTTCTTCGTCATTTATAAATATCCCTCGGTATTCTATGCTCGGATGATCCGAAACATGATAATCGTCGGGGAGATTAATTTCAGTCTTGGGATGAATCGGCACATCGGCCATAAAGTACCAGGGTGAAACTCCCAGCACAGATCTGCAAAATTCATATATACCAAAAATGGTTCCCCTTCTGTCGGAACCGGCAATTATCAGCCTTCCTCGCCTATCACGGATAACATATGCCTCTTTTCTTCTTCTGCCATGTGCGCTGAAAAGACCGACAAGATCCTCTTCCTCGAAGTCTTCACATACGCCAACAGTACCCACCAGAATATGCTGTGAGTCAGGGTCATGGACTTCCGTATTAATTTGTAACACCCTTTTGAAGTCGCGGATCAGATTTGACACCGCAATTTTGACTGCTTCAGATTCGCGCTCACTGATCGTCACCACGACCGATGAGTACTGCCTGATAGTTATCCCCATAACTGTTTACACTCCGTTTCGGTCCGCGCCTAGTCACCCCTTAGACATCGGCACCCCCCATGAACCTCTAGTTGATGTATTAACAGACACTCAAAAAATCAAATATAAATGAGATTTTGTGATACTACATAATTGTATCAAGTTTTAATCATTTTGTGTTATAGCACATTGACGAATATTTCTACATAAATTGTCTAATTTGACGGATAATTAAAACTAATATAGAGAAAACATAATTAGTCACTTGTTTTAATCAAATATTTATAGCAAAATAAGGATAGTCGCGACAATAACAATATGAGTGAATATTCATGGATAAAACTATAACTCTGGATAAATTTGTTCAAATACTTTCCGGTACGGAAAATACCATGGAGGCATGCGGTGATGCCTTTTCTCTTATTGCTCCCGCTCTTCAGATTTCCCGAATCACTCTGGATATGAATATTCCGGAAACCAGGCAGACTCCAACCGGTGAAGTCAGACATTTGACCGTTTACTCAGGCGAAATGCTTTCGGATGAGGAAACGGAAATTGTGTGGCTGGAAGAATCCCAGCGCACTTTTGAAAACGGAATGATAACTGCCCGTGTGTATGCTCCAATCGAGACAAACTGGAGCCCGGATGAAAGGCAGTTTATTTTGTCTGCCATCAGAATATTCCTCATACATATCGGCAGATTCAGACTGGTTGAACTCGTTCAGAAAAGCGCTCTCACTCAGTATCTTACAGGCCTTCCGAATTCAGGAGGGTTTCTGGCTTTTGCCACAAGAAAAGTCATTTCCGGTGAGATAACAAAATACAACTCCTATTATTTTAATTTGAAAGGCTTTGGGCTTATAAACAGACGCTTCGGCGCTGATGAAACAGATAATATTGTCCGCAGATATGCAAGAGCACTTTTGGAATTCTGTGAAGAAGACGAAGTAGTCGGTCACCTCGGCGGAGATAATTTTGTTGCGCTTATTCGCAAGGAACGCACCGGCGACTTCCTGAACCTCCTTCAAAAAACAACAGTATACGGAATACGTGACGGTGAACAGGTACCTGTAACCATAAGCGCAGTTGCCGGAGTTTACGATATCGATGATTCTTTAAAAAATCCCGGGCAGATTCTTGGGCGCAGTTCTATTGCCCTCAGCGTTGCCAGGTCTCTTTCGAATGAGCCCTTCCTCTTTGTTACAAAGGAGATGAGCACCAGGGTTTACCGTGAGAAGCAGATTGAAGATCGCTTTGAGGACGGTCTTCTGAATAATGAATTTAAGGTATATTACCAGCCTAAAGTAGACACCAGGACACATACGCTAATCGGAGCAGAGGCACTCTCCCGCTGGCTTTGCAAAGGTGAATATGTCTATCCGGCTGAATTTGTTCCCGTACTTGAGAGAAACAGTTTTTCGATCGGTCTTGATATCTACGTCATTGAGGAAGTTTGTCGCACTATCCGCAAATGGCTGGACGAAGGTCTTGATCCTGTCCCTGTTTCCGTCAATTTCTCCAGGAGCGATCTCACAGACGAGAGACTTGCAGATCAGATTCTTGAGATAATAAATAAATATGATTTAGATTTGTCTTATATTCAGATTGAAGTTACCGAAACTGCGACTTCAAAGGAAAAAGGTCTTATCACTCATTTCCTGACGAAGCTGAACGGCATGAATATTGCCAGCTCGATCGATGATTTCGGAACAGGCTACTCTTCTCTGGGAATTCTAAGAGATCTGCCTGTATCGACCATCAAGATAGACAAGTCCTTTATCGATAATGAGGTTCTCACTCGCCGCGATGAGATTGTTTTAAAAAATATCATTCAGATGGCAAAGGAGCTCGATATTGAGGTTATAACCGAAGGTGTCGAGCGTCCCGACCAGATAGAATTTCTGCAACGCGTCGGCTGCGATCTGGTCCAGGGGTTCTTCTACGACAGGCCCCTCACCCGAGAAGAATTTGAGGATCGCCTAAAAAATAAGACCTATAATATCTGATAACCCTTTAATCCAAAGCCCCATACATACTATATTGGTATTAGAGTGCTACATAAAGTATTGACAGAACTACCTGAATAATCACAAAGCGGAGGACTACCTGGGTGTCGGACCATCCGAGGTTTTTGCGAACATGATCGTGGATCGGTGTTCGAAGGTTGGTCATTACTTTGAGCTTGAAGAATCTGATAAGTGTTATCTTGAGAAGCCCGAGGCCGCCATCGATTATAAGCACCAATGATAACATCAGATATGAAAATGGATGACCGGACTTCATTGCCAGAATTGCAATGAAGAATCCCAGTGCTCTGGAGCCGGCATCTCCCATCAGCATCGAACTCGGCGAACAGTTGAAATAAAGGTATGCAAGAAGCACAGCCACCAGCAGTTGTCCTGCGGTTCCAACACTTCCCAGTTTTTCGGAAAATAAAATAACAAACGACATTATTGTTACAATAACAAGTGATGCACAAAGACCATCCACGCCGTCAGAACAATTTGTAACGTTAATTGCCACCCAAATCAGCGCTACTCCCAGCACAAAATAAACAGGGTAGGGTATGCTCAGTTCAAATGCAAGGAACTTTATTGTGGTGCCGTTTTGCGACAGGAAGGTAACCATAGTCGCTACTGACAGCACAAAATCAATAAGTCCTTTTTTATATTCATTCCATGGCTTTTCTGCCGCATCATCAAGATAACCGCTAAGCATTATAAGAAAAAGCAGTCCCAGATAGATCAACATCTCAACAGAGAGTGGCAAAAAAAGAACAGAAACAAGTATAAAATCTATAGCAAAAACAATTCCCACTCCGCGCAGCTTGCCTTTAGACAAAGCACCGTTTATGGCAAAAGCGCGCCCCTGATCCTGCGGAAGAAATGAGAACCTCATATTCAGCGTGACAAACGTCAGAATAAATGAGACCACCATACCTATGGCTGCTGCCTGATGTGGTGTGAAAAAACCTAAAAAAGTATCATATAACATTACAATTTCTCCTCTGTAAGCCGTTGTTTCAGCTCATTTTTATTCAGAATTATGCATATTTGTGATATAATTTGCTTTGGCTTATGTATTTTTGTGTTTTCAGCGAGGGGCGTTCAAGCACATACCGCCTTTATCATTATATTATCGAAGGTAGGAACTAATGGCAACTTTTTCCGAGATAAAAAAAAATGTACTGAATTATATCAATCCATATATTCACCCTTCCATAAAGGAAGGTCTTTACCGAATCAATTTAAAGTCAGCAAGAGATATTTCCTTTGCTTTTACAATCATGGAATTACTGGCTTTAATTTCCTATTTTATATTTTTCAGAGATGTTCTTTCCGAGCCGGGTGTTATTCCAAATGCACTTTATTCTATAGGTGTCAGTGCCATAACTTTCCTTGTTTCAAATTACGGACTTAAGGATTCAAAACATCCATTCAGCACTTACAGACATATCAGCATAATCTACTATATCCTTATCATCATCTTTGGTATCGCGACATCCTTCTATCATTACACCAACGGAAACCAAATGTTTGTATTTTTTGCTATAGTATTCTGTCTGGTAAATTTCTTTTTGCTGCCGCCGATAACCAGTTTCATTTTGATTTTTGGCTCTTATATTGTTTTTTACCTGATACTGTATGCCTATGACGGCGCCATAAGGATCAATCTTTTTAACTACTCTCTGCTTGCAATACTTACAGTCATCGGTGCCTTCAACAAATACCGTATGCAGGCAACAGAGCTTGAGCGTATTCACCGCATTGAAACCATGAACGACATGCTCCAGAATGTTCCGGTACATGATAATGTCACTGATATGAAAAACCGCTATGCTCTACGTGATGATTTCGATTCATACCAGAACCACCATATAATTGTTGTTATGCTTGATCTTGACGAATTTTCCAAGGTAAACGAAGAATACGGCCTTGATGCAGGTAATGCAATCCTCAATCAGGTGGGCAAATATATTAAAACTCACCTCACGGACAGTCATTCCTACAGATATGGCTCTGACTCATTCCTTATAATACTTCAGGACATGGAACTTAGTGATGCGCTTCAGCGCCTGTCTATCTGGGAGCGCAGTATGGCCACACTCAGTATCCCCGAAATAGATAAACCTATTCACTATACAAGCGGATATTCACACGGAACCCCCAGAGACGAGGATGAGCTGAGAATGCTTATAGAAGCCGCTGATCGCAAGAGAAGAGACTATTCATCATAAGATTTTTTATTATATTTTTCATTTTTTACTTTTTCCGTAATATCTTTTCTGTTAAAATAATGAAGGTGTGTCTTTTACGCACATTTTTAAAGGAGGATTCTATTATGAAATTTAATAAACGAATAGTAAGTGTCGCACTTACAGCTATGATGCTTACAGCTGCTGTTGGCTGCGGTAAGTCCGACAAGACAGATGAAGCTGAAGAAGGACTTACATGGGAGTCCATCGAGGATAATGCAGGAGAAGAAGAAAGCACCGAAGAAGCTCCTGTAGAGGAAGAACCCGCTGAAGAGATCGTTTCAGCCGAGATACCTGCAGGAATGTACAGAAGTGAGCTCACAGGTGAGCCCATCAGCGAGTCTCTTAAGGATCAGCGCCCCATCGCTGTCATGGTAGATAACGAGTCCGCTGCTCTTCCTCACTTTGGAACAGCAGAATGTGACGTTGTATATGAGATGATGAACAGCACACAGAACGGTCGTATCACTCGTCTTATGTGCATGATGAAGGACTGGGGCTCAATCAAGCAGCTCGGTTCCATCAGAAGTACAAGACCTACCAACATTATTCTTGCTGCTGAGTGGAATGCAGTACTTTGTCACGATGGTGGCCCGAAGGTTCACATCGATCCCTATCTTGCTAAGGAGTGGGGAACAAACCACTTCTCAGGAACTTTCTCTCGTGTAGATAATGGTAAAAAGAGAGAGTATACAGAGTACATCCTTTCAGGTGATCTTGAGAACAACTTCTCAGGAAGCAGTTTCTCAACTACTTACAACGAGTTCACACCTGACGGTGTGAAGGAAAATCACTTCAATTTCACTCCCTGGGGTAACGAGATCAACCTCCAGGATAAGGGCTACGCTAAGTGCCTTGATGCTACAACAATTGATATCATTCCTTTCACACACAATAGCTCAAAGCTTGTATATAACGAAGAAACCAAGGAATATGAGTACTACGATTACGGCAACATCCACAAGGATGGCGAAGATGGAGAAGTTCTTTCCTTCAAGAATGTAATTCTTCAGAAATGTACCTTCAACCAGCTTGATGATCACGGTTATCTCATTTATAACTGTATCGATATCAACCAGCCCGGCTACTACTGCACAAACGGTAAGGCAACCGATATCGTATGGACCAAGACAGGTGAGCTTGTAAAGACACAGTTCTTTGATTCACAGGCTAATGAGCTTGAGATCAACAACGGTAAGACATATATCGCACTTGTTCCTGCAGATACTTGGGATCAGCTTGTTATTCAGTAATTAAGCATAAAATAATTAAAGCCATTGGGCACATGCCCAATGGCTTTTTATTATACCTAGTTCTCTATGATCATCCTCTTAAATTCTTCTGCGGGTACAGGTCTCGAGAAATAGTAACCCTGAATCATCTCACATCCGATGGATTTTAAGTACTCGTACTGTTCTTCTGTTTCCACTCCCTCAACGACAATTGGCATATCCAGCTTTTTAGTCATCTCAACAATTGTGTTTATAACTATCTGGCCCTTCTCTGAGGATTCTATTCCATCCATGAACTTCATGTCGGCCTTGAGCACATCAACATGCGCATCCTTGAATGTATTAAAACTGGAATAACCGCTGCCAAAGTCATCCATAAGGATTCTGAATCCAACTTCCTTAAGGACATCAACCGTGCCAAAGAACTTTTGATTCTCAGCCACGAAAGCACTCTCCGTTATCTCAAGCTTAATATCGAGCGGTGAGAGGTGATATTTCTTAATCAGATCCAGCATCACCTCGTAAAGATTCTCCATCTGCAGATCTCTTCTTGATAGGTTAACCGAAATCGGCGGAACAAGGATCCCTTCATTCCTCCAATCAGAAATTTGCTTACATACAGCTTCCCACATGTATACATCAAGCTTAGTGATAAAGCCATTTCTCTCAAATATCGGAATGAAATCCCCGGGACTGATAAGACCGTATTGCTTATCCTTCCAGCGGATCAGCGCCTCAGCACTGCAGATTTTCTTTGTCTTTGCATCATATATTGGCTGGAAATATGGCAAAAAATCATGCTCATGAATCGCCCTGTCGCAGTTGTGAAGCATGTATGCCTGCATCTCGAAGGAACGGTTCAATCCTTCATCAAAAAGCCTCTCATGCTTGTCATACTCATAACGAATCGAATCCATCGCAAATCTTGCTCTGTCGCACATAAGGATGGGATTCATGGTCCTGTCAGTTATAGGATAAACGCCGGCGTAAAGAGACAGATTATAATCCATATCCTCACCCGGATACATCTCGTTGAGTTTAAGCGTTCCCTGCAACATCCAGTAAGAACCTTCAGGAAACAGCCCTACAAAATTATCCTCTCCAAGATAGGCGAGCTCCACTTCCCATGAAAAGCTCTGTCTCATGGCTGCAGCAATACGCCTAAGAATATCGTCGCCCTTTTCGAAGCCAAATCTCTCGTTTACATCCTGGAAATCTCTGATATCAAGCAGGCACATTTTATACTCAGTCTTGGGATTTAATATCAGATCCTCTTTAACCGCTCTCATAAAAGCAGTCTTGGTATATAGACCCGTCTTAGGATCCGTAGGGTTATCAACAAGATATAACATAACCAGATTAAAGGTAACCCCGGCTGCAAAAGCAGCTCCCATGAAGCCAAAATCCTCAATCCTGTAGTTCAGTATAAGCATTAAAAAATCAAGGAAGACAATAAATGTTATAACCGACGGAGCGAATTTTCCAAGCCTCCTGTGATGTCTCCAGGCAAGACCGATTGAAGGAATAACATATAGCAGATTTATAATCGTAGAAATAACTATATATGCCAGTCTCTCTATGGTAACTATGCCTCTTACTTCACTGTAATAAGCGATATGATTAATTGGATTTAACACCAGAATATATATCAGAGTGATGGCGAAGGGCACAATAGATAAAAAGGGAGCCTTTTCCCTATATCTGACGAGTCCCACCGTGATCTTGTAGGCGCAAAGAAGATATGTACTTAATGTGATAATAAAACCGGTGACAGCAGTGACGTAGTAAAAATTTTCATTTAAACCAAGGTACTTATAAAATGTATTAAGCACCCAAATAAAGATGATATATGCAATTGTCACATACACTTCAAGACTAATCCAGACAATACCCACTGTGCGGCTTAGACTTCTTACGCGCATAGCAAGGATACCGACAGCAATAATCCCAAGACTGAGTAATGTGATCATGACGTGTCTCCCCTATCTATACATATCCAACTTCAATTATACATTAAAATATTTCTCACACCCGTCACTATCTGTTTTTTCAGAATTTCTTTATAAGTATTTTACATTCTGAAGCATTACTTAAAATTTCAACGCTCTGGGATATGTTATAGTTATCTTGAGAAAATATTTCACTTGATAAAACCTGTTTGGGAGCGCATATGCAAGACGGCAAAAAGGTCATCATATCCCTGAGGGATGTAACAAGAGAATTTAATACAGGTGATGGAAAACTTGAAGCGCTGAAGGCAATCTCCCTTGATATTTACGAAGGAGAGTTTGTCGCAATCCTTGGCGAAAGCGGCTGCGGCAAAACTACAGTCCTTAACATTATGGGAGGCATGGATCACCTTACAAACGGGACCATGATACTTGATGGTAAAGACTTTTCCCACCCATCTCCCGATGAATTAACCGCCTACAGAAGAAATTATATCGGCTTCGTATTTCAGGACTACCACCTCATGCCCAATCTGACAGCACTGGAGAATGTGAATTTTATTGCAGAGCTATCTCCAAACTCGATGCCCGCAGAAGAAGCGATTGAGATGGTAGGTCTCTCAGATCGAAAAAACAACTACCCTTCTCAGATGAGCGGTGGTCAGCAACAGCGTGTTTCCATTGCCAGAGCTCTTTGCAAACACCCCCGTCTGATTCTCGCTGATGAGCCCACAGCCGCACTGGACTTTAATACCAGCATAGAAGTACTCCAGGTCTTTGAAGACATAGTAAAACGCAATCAGACCACTGTTGTGATGGTCACTCACAATAACGAGATATCCAAAATGGCTAATCGTATTGTAAAAATCAAGGACGGTCAGATAGATGAGATTATCACCAATCCCTCGCCTACTCCTGCCGCTCTTTTATCCTGGTAACCCCCTCATCTCAAGCGTTTTTGGTGATTATTATGAAAAAAACCCAGCTTCTGGACACTTTCAGAAACATCAAAAAACAGCTTGTTTCATGGCTGTCAATTATCGTCATTTCTTCCTTTGCCCTGGCTGCATATCTTGGGCTCACTTATTCTGCCTACGGACTTGAAAAGGCAGGACAAAATCTCTATGATTCCACAAATTTCAGAGACATTCAGATAACCTCAAACTGCCTGATCTCCGAATCCGATCTGGAAAAGATAAAAAAAGTGCCTGGAATTACCGGCGTAGAGGGGCTTCTTCGCACCTCAGGCAGAATAAGCGGAAATAATATCACAAAACCGGTTTATATTACCTCTGTCCCAAAGCATATCGGTCTTCCCATCCTTCAGGAAGGGCATCTCCCCGAATCCGATTCCGAATGCATCATTGAACAATATCTTGCGGACAAACTCGGTATAAAAATCGGCGATAGTCTTTCCATTAAAGATGCTTATGATGAGGACATTCCGGAACTAAATCTAAATTCCTTTAAAGTCACAGGTATTTTTCTTCACGCGGAGCACGCCAGCTTTGACCTTGAAGAGACCTACTGCATACTTGTAGATAATTCCGCCTTTGACAGCTCAAAATTCGATAATTGCTACTGTCTTGCTGATGTAACCTTTGATAATCCTGAGCATTTCAGGACCTTTAGCAGAGATTATTTTAATCTCTCCGATACTTATATCGATTCTCTGGAGACACTAGGAAAATCCCTATCTTCCGAAAGGTATGACAAATACACCAAATTCATGGATGAACAGCTAACCGATAGCGAAAAGGAGCTTTCTGATGCTGAGGCTCAGCTTAGTCTTGCTGCAAAAATGGTACCGTCTCTGAAGGGTAAAACCGGAGAAATAATGGCCGATATGTCAAACATGCTCTCTGTAATAATAAGCACAGACCCTTCGGAATATAAAACAGCTGATGAACAGATTACAGCTTACGAAGATGCCAAAAAAGAATACGATCATGCCGTGAAAAGAGTTACAGATACCCGTAACGGGCTTAATAAAATACTTGGGATGGGCAAATCAGAGTGGTACGTATTTAATAGAAATGCAAATCCCTGCTTCGTATTTCTTAAAAATAACACAGAGAACCTTCGTGCGCTGAACCTTTCCTTTTCTCTTTTGTTTGTAGCCATCGCCATCATGGTCATTTTTGCTTCACTTTCCAGAATGGTATATGAACAGCGTTCGATAATCGGAATCTCAAAAGCACTTGGTCTTCACCAATTTGAGATTTTCTCAAAATATCTGATTTTCGGATTTTCCGGCGCAGTACTCGGAATCATCCTTGGCATAGCATTGTCTCTGTTCATAATCGAGTGGATTGTAGCCCTTGGTTACGGTGATCACTTTATTTTCGGGCCGTTCCCTTTTGCAATAGACATTATACCCACCGTTGTTTCTGTACTTGTAGCAGTCATCGTTGCCATCCTTTCCATAAATGCATCCTGTTCCTCGCTCTTAAAGGAAACTGCCAAGAAGCTGTTATCTCCCAGAATCCCCAAGGGACATGCAAAAGCTTTGGAAAAATCGCCTTTTCTTAAACGTCTGAATCTCTACAACAGAATGATTCTTCTTAATATGCGCTCCGACATTGTAAGGGTTATCGTTACAATAATCAGCGTTGCGGGCTGCTGCTCCCTCGTGGTTATAGGTTTTTCGCTCAGGGCCTCGATTATGGGCGCTATAAAATATCAGATAAGCGATTATACCCATTATGACGCCAAAATAAGTTACAGCAATGAAATCTCCCCTTCCGCATCCGGGGATATTAAGGATATCCTAAAGGGACATAATATCTCATATATAAGCTTTCTGAATAAGCACGGAAGCGTACAGGTGGACGACACTCTCGAATACATGGAATTCCTTATCTGCGATGACCTTAAGTCCTTCTCCAACTTCAGACCGCTTACAAGTCTTGGTGAAAAAGAGGGTTTGATAATCACGAATCGTCTGGCGGAAATATACGACCTCGGAGAAGGAGATAGTATTTACGTGATAGACGATATGGGCTATAAGCATAGCGCCAAAGTAAGCGCAGTTACAAAAAATTACATCGGCAGGTATGTCATTTGCACAAAGTCTTACTATGAACAGATCATGGAAGACACTTTTGAAAGCAACACCTTTTTCATTAAACTAAACTCTTCTGTGGACGAAGCTACCCTTCAGGATGAACTGCTGGGTATACAGGGTTATGAGGCATATACACCGGCCTCCGAGCAAGTGGAGATGTTCAACAATCTGCTTATAGTATTAAACCTTGTTATAGGGCTTCTGATTATCTTATCAGGTGTAATGGCACTATTTGTGCTCCTTAATCTTGCAGATATGTATCTTCTCTCGAAAAAGAACGAACTTACAATAATGAGAATAAACGGTTTTACTGTAAAAGAGACTGTTCTGTACGCTGTAAGGGAAGTATTTTTCACCACCACAACAGGAATTATTCTAGGAGTCATCATAGGCTGTATAATCGTATATTCCATCATAAGGACTATGGAACAGGTTCACCTCATGTTTGTGCGAAGCCCCAGCATTCCTTCATGTATACTGGGAACTGTTATTACTGCCGGTTTTACGATAGGAATTTATTATTTATCAATGAGAAAAGTTAAGGACCTTAGCCTTAAAGATATTTGATCGGATTTCTTAGAAAAGGACTTCTCGCATATACAAAAAAGGGCTTTGCCCGGATAATGACAAAACTCATTTCCGAAGCAATAGCCCTTTTATATTTTCATATAATTATTTATAGAGATGGCATCTTACTACATGTCCATTGCCCATATCCTTTGCCACAGGCTCCTGCTCCTTACAGCAATCCATGCAATAAGGACATCTGGTATGGAACTTACAACCCTTCGGCGGATTAGCAGGTGAAGGAATATCACCCTCAAGAAGCACTCTCTCCTTCTTGATATCCGGATCCGGCATGGGGATCGCACTAAAGAGTGCCTTTGTATAAGGATGAAGAGGATTTGCGAAAATATCCTCTGTTTTTCCTGTCTCTACAAGATTTCCAAGATACATAACACCTACAGCATCTGAGATATGCTCTACGACAGAAAGATCGTGTGAGATAAACAGATATGTAAGGTTGTTCTTCTCCTGAAGATCCTTCAAGAGGTTGATGATCTGTGCCTGAATAGAAACGTCAAGCGCTGATACAGGCTCATCACATACTACGAACTCAGGCTTTACGGCAAGAGCTCTGGCAATACAGATACGCTGTCTCTGTCCACCGGAGAACTCATGCGGATAACGATCCTTGTGATAGGGCTGAAGTCCGCACTCCTTCATGATCTCTGTAATGTAATCATCAAGCTCATTTTTCGGAACAAGTCCATGCTCGCGAACAGCCTCTCCGATAATCTCACCGATAGGAAGACGGGGTGAGAGTGAAGAATAGGGATCCTGGAAAATGATCTGCATCTTCGTACGAAGCTCACGGAGCTTTTTCTTATCGTATTTACTGATATCTTCACCGTTGAAAAGGATATCACCCTCAGTCTTGTCCAGAAGTCGCAGGATTGTTCTTCCTGTTGTGGACTTACCGCAGCCTGACTCTCCAACAAGTCCCATGGTTGTTCCGCGGGGAATTGAAAATGTTACATCATCAACCGCTTTTACATTACCTGTTACACCACCGAAGAAACCACCCTTGATAGGGAAATACTTCTTGAGGTGCTTTACTTCAAGTATATTGTCGCTCATTACTTTGCACCTCCTTCTTCAGTCATTGCACCATTTGCGAAATCCTCGCATCTGTAACAGCTTACTTCATGAGTGGGAGAAATCTTGTAAACTCCGGGATATTTTCCGGAACACTTTTCTACACACATCTCGCATCTGTCCTTAAAATAACAATAATCAGGCATATCGATAGGGTTAGGCACATTTCCGGGGATATTGTAAAGCTTATCCACGTGCTTACCTACAACGGGCTTAGACTTCATAAGACCGATTGTGTAGGGATGTCTGGGATCCTTGAAGATCTCTCTCGCAGTACCTTTCTCAATAACACGACCTGCATACATAACAACGACATAATCTGCCATCTCAGCTACAACGCCAAGGTCATGAGTGATAAGCATGATTGAGCTGTTGATCTTGTCCTTGAGGTTTCTCAGGAGGTCAAGAATCTGAGCCTGAATTGTAACATCAAGCGCTGTTGTGGGCTCATCCGCAATTATAAGCTTGGGGTCGCAGGCAAGAGCCATAGCGATCATGATACGCTGACGCATACCACCTGAAAGCTCATGAGGATACATCTGATATACACCCTCTTTATTTGCGATACCAACCATCTGAAGCATCTCGATGGTTCTTGCCTTAACCTGCTCGGGTGTCATATCGGGATTGTGAAGTGCAATAACCTCATCAACCTGAGCACCGATTCTGAAAACAGGATTAAGCGATGTCATGGGCTCCTGGAAAATCATTGACATCTTGTTTCCGCGAAGCTTCTGCATTGCAGAAGCGGGAGCATTTACAACATTTATTGTTCTGTCACCGTCATTGAAACGGATCTCACCTTCAACAGTCTGTCCTGAAGGTCTCTGAACGAGCTGCATGAGTGAAAGACTGGTAACTGATTTACCGCAGCCGGACTCACCAACTATACCTACTGTCTTGCCCTGGGGCACCTCGAAGGATACACCGTCAACAGCTTTAACTGTTCCTATATCTGTGAAGAAATATGTATGAACATTATCAAACTCAACACAGTTATCAGGGTTCTTCATCTGTGTAACATATTCGCTCTCGGGAATATGCTTTCTGTTTCTCTTTTTCTCAATCTCGGATGTGATCTTACGATTCTCACGTGAAATTCTTCTTGACTCCTTAGCCGAGATGTAATTTGAATTCTTAGCCATTTTTCTATATCTCCTACTTATCTCTTCATCTTAGGGTCAAAAGCATCTCTGAGTCCATCACCAATAAAGTTAAACGCAAGAACTGTAAGAAGGATAAATGTTCCTGCAGGAAGCCATACAAAGAGGTAATTGGTCATAACATATGAATCGTTAACCGCATTTATGATACTTCCCCATGAAGCAGCCGGATACTTGATACCAAGTCCGAGGAATGAAAGTGATGCCTCAGAAAGGATAACCTCACCAAGTCCCATACTTGCAAATACGATAAGCTGAGGGATTACATTCGGTATAAGGTGCTTGAAAATTCTGCGATATGTGCTTATACCAAGTGCCTCTGCAGCTACCATGAACTCCTGCTCACGAAGTGAAAGAATCTGGCCTCTTACGATACGGGCAATTCCTACCCAACCGATTACGGCCATAACTACGCAGAGAAGGTAAATACGAGCTCTGGGGCTTGCCTGATAGTAGTCCATGATTGAACCAAGGATCAGGTAAAGAGGCATGGCCGGGATACAATAAACTACGTCAACAAGTCTCATCAGAAGGTTATCAACCCATCCTCCGAAGAAACCTGCGACACCACCGATTACCATACCGATGAATACTTCGATAAATACAACTACAAATCCAATAAGGAGTGAAATTCTACCACCATACATAAGACGGGCAAGCAGGTCCATTCCGTTAGCATCTGTTCCTACAGGATGTGCCTTGGAAGGAGCTGAATAAATATCGATAAGTCTTGTCTCCTGGTACTTCTTAATTGTGTACTGACCTGTCTTAACCTCAAATTTGTACTCAACCATATTGCCGTCAGCATCAGGATACTCGAATGACCCTGCATTGCCCTGAGCTTCAAATGCCTCAAGAGCTGTTGCCTTATATGTAGGATCAAGGAAGGTTCCGGGATCGATAGCATTAAAGTTCATATTTGAAACAACTGCGTATCCCTCACCGTTTGCTTCTACAAGACCTTCATCGTTAACTGTGTAGCTTGTGCCGTCAGCTTCGAAAGAAGTTGCACCTGTAGCTACTGCTACAAGAGCATTTCTGTAAAACTCATATGAGAACTTTGTATCCTTGCTGTATCCTGTGAATGATCTCTTACTTGCAACTGCAAGCTCAGTAGCTTCATATACATCAGCCTTGAAATCCTCACCGTCGAACATGTAAATCTTTCCATCCTGCTCAAAGTCAGCTCTTCCTGCCTCTACAGCAGCATCAAATTCCTTATTGCCCTTAAGGAAAACCTGTGCAGGCTCAAGTGAATAGATAAGATAAACATCTGAATCCTCAGCAGCCGGTGACATTCCCATCATCTGACCACCACGGGTCTCGAATACATATTTTTTCTTGGAAGCAGCAATTAGTGCCTTTGAATTAATATCTGAAGGAAGAGTTGCTCCATCAGCTGTCTGGAACTGGAACTGGTCGATAACAGTAGCACCTGCAAACTCCTTCATAACCTGCTCAGACTTGTAGAACACCTGGCTCTCTGAATAAGGATAGAGAGCACCGCCTACAAAGGCGAACAGGAACATTGCAACAATAATTACCATTCCTACAATAGCGAGTCTGTTTCTAAGGAATCTCTTAAGAACCATCATTCCCGGAGAGAGGACACGGACTCTGTTGGCATCATCGAGATGCATCTCGAATTTAACATCTAATTCGAAACCTTTTTTGTCTTTTTCATCTTTAACTTCTTCAGTTAAATTTTCTTTCTTTTCTTCTGACATTTTATCCGCCTCCTTTCCTTAGTTTACTCTGACTCTCGGGTCAACTACCGCATAGAGAATATCAGCGATAAGGTTACCCAGCAAAATGAGCACTGCCATAAATACCATATAGAACATAACGAAGGGAATATCTCCCTGCACTACGCACTGATATGATGTATATCCGATACCGGGAATCTGGAAGAGTGTCTCAGTGATCATAGCACCTGAGAAAAGTCCCGGAAGTGATCCACCAAGAAGTGTAACAATCGGGATAAGTGTATTTCTGAAAGCATGGTAGTTTACTACTCTGTCCTCAGAAAGTCCCTTTGCTCTTGCTGTTCTGATATAATCTGCATTCAGAACCTCAAGCATATTAGTTCTTGTATAACGCATAAGTGAACCAACACTTACAACAGTAAGTGTGATAACAGGCATGATCATATGACGAGCCATATCAAGGATTTTTCCTGTTGATGAATAGCTCTCATGCATTCTTCCAACAATACCATAAAGATCAAGCCAACCCAGCTTTACTGAAAGTATATATTTCAAAATCGTCGCAAAGAAAAAGCTCGGAAGTGAAATTCCGATAAGTGCGATTACCGTAACAGTATAATCCGTTGCAGAATACTGTTTTCTTGCAGCGGAAACACCCGCAGGTATAGCGATTATAATTTCCAAAATAAAAGTTACAAGGCCAAGTGCAAACGAATACCAGATAACGCTGCCAAATTTCTGTAATACAGGCTGATTCCAATACCAGGAATCACCGAAATCAAGTGTTATTGCCTTTGAAGCCCATTTAAAGTAGCCCTGGATTACCCCCGTGTCCAAGCCATATTGTGCATTGAGCTGTTCTACCCATTCAGAGTAACTTTTAGCACCGGGCTTTGTCGACAAAGCCATTGCCTGCTGTTCAACGTATGATGTAGGCATACACCTCATGATCGTGTAAATGATCATAGATACGAAAAACAATAATACTACTGATATGAGTAGACGTTTAAGTATGAATTTCTTCATTGGTGTCTATACTCCTTCTAATTAAATATCTTCTACCTATTGTGTCTGCATTACTCGGGGAGTCATGCCATCTATATATAAAATTTCACTTTGCGAAATATTATTTTCAAGGCCAATTATATAAATTGATAATTCTATTCTCTACCGTTTTAAAGCTGTGAAGTAAAAAAGTACATAACATGTCCGTGGGAGCCAAAGTGACCCCCACGGACAAAGTTATGCGTATTCTGTTATAAATACGAATTACTTAGTCATAAGTGACTGAATGCCATCATGTGCACTAGTGCTTGCAAAGAAGTTATAATATGTTGTCTCATCGTGAAGCATCTCAGAATTATCAACATCTACACGCTCTGTTGCATAAATTGAGCAATTCTGTCTCTGATATACAGGAATCTCAACAGCATAGTCAACTACATAGTCAAGGGCTTCCTTATAGATAGCCTTACGAACTGCCTGATCAGTTGTTGAACGTCCTTCAACTACAAGATCATCAAGCTCCTTCTGGTTGATTCTATACATGTAAGCAGAACCGCCATCTGAGTGGTAAACCTGAAACATATCAGGATCCATTGATCCGCCCCAAGCTGCACACCAGATCTCAGCTGTTCCACCTTCAGTTGATGTCCAAAGAACTGAAGAATCTGAAAGGTCATTGATGATAAGGTCAAAACCGATCTTAGCAAGGTCTTCCTTAGCTGCTGTAAGGATACCGAATGAAGGGTGATCACCCTTACCATCAGCAGGGATCATAGCCTCGTATGAAAGCTTAGCACCCTCGGGAGCTGCTGTAAGCTTGCCATCTGATACTGTATAGCCGGCCTTCTCGAAGAAGCCAAGTGCTGCCTGAATAGCTGCATCATACTTCTCATCTTCGCTCATGCCGTCTGTGTAGATAGGATTTCCGTCAACATCTGTTGAGAAAGCAACCTTGTAATCAGGATCTGAAGCCTGAGGTGCTGCCCATGATGTGTTGGAAATAGGATAGTTGATAACGTTAGCTGCATCGCCGTAGTAAGAATCAACAACTACGTCTCTGTGAACAGCGAGAACAGTTGCGATAGCCTTACGAAGAGCCTTAGACTCTTCACTTCCGGGATCTGAACCAACCTTAACGTTCTCAGAGTTCATTCCGATGTAACCATAACCATTATTATCTACAAGTGAAGTAGAAATCTTATCACCTGTAAGCTCGCCGTTTGAGTTGTCACCAGCGATCTGCTCAAGTGTGGACTTGTTGGCTGAAGGCTCAGCAACATCAAGTGTGCCCTGTACTATAGCAGGCTCAGCATCAGACTGCTGTGTAACCTTCATCTGTACTTCCTTGATTACAGGAGCGCCAAGATAGTAGTCCTCGTTTGCTGTGAAGTAAACGATCTTGTTCTCATACTTATCAAATACATAGGGGCCTGCGCCAAGAGGCTGAGTTGTCTTTGCTCTTACGCTTGAAAGGTCACCCTTTGTGAAACCAAAGCTATTGTTGTCATAGTCAAAGAGAGACTTATCACCATAGTAGTGAAGAGGAGCGATCTCTAAGCAAAGGCTGTAAATAGCTGTAGCATCAAGCTTCTCCATATGTACTACCATCTCTGTGTCGCTGATTTTCTCAATACCCTCAATTGAAGCAGCTGAATCACCAGTCTCAACTGAGTTCTTATACTCGTCACCAAGCATATCAAGAATGCCGTCGCCAGCCTTCTCAGTATCTGTAGCTGTCATTACGTCATTGTCATAAGCAGCCATGATCTCATTCCAGAAATCATCAACTGTAGGAGCTGTGCCACCCTTAACATCGAAGGTTGCACCTGAAGGAGCTGTAAGAACGCCGCCTTCTGCTTTACCATAGCCCCAGTTAGCCATTGCGTTTGCAATAGGATCCTTAGCGATATCCTCATCATCAGATACAGCGCCATTAGCTGTGCAGTAATCAGCGATATCATTGATGAACTGTTCCTTAGCTGCAGGGAAGTCTGTCTCCCAGAACTTCTTCTGCTCATCCTCTGTGAAATATGTGAAGTCTGTGTTATCCTCACCAGCCTTGATAAGAAGGTTGAAGAGTGTGTCAGAACCACTTCTGTATGCTTCCATTCCCTTGATAGGAAGTGCATTGAATGTTGCTGATCCATCGAAGGAAGGATCTGAAAGTACATACATTGTGAAAATAACGTCGTCGATAGTAACTGGTTCACCATCAGAGAACTTAATATCATCACGCATCTTAAATGCGTAGTCTACTGTGCCATCCTCATTCTCAGTAATTACGCAATCAGCAGGTCCCTTGTACTCATAAGAGTTACCATCATACTCTTTGGTCTCACCCTCGATACCATTCATAATAACTTCACCGAGACGATCAACCTTAAGTAACGGGATTGATGTCATCTGCTCTACGTTGATATCGTAAGCAGTGTTTGCAAAGAAAGGACTGAACTTCTCAGAAAACTCTGACTCTCCGATTACAAGAGGAGCTCCGCTTCCTGTGCTCTCAGTAGCCTCTCCTGCTTCTTCTGTGGACTCTGTCTCTGCCTCTGTAGCATCAGCAGCTTCCTCAGTTGAAGCTTCTGCAGTAGACTCAGCTGTGTCTGCAGATTCGGTTGTTGTAGTGTCTGCGCCTGTGTTAGCATTGCCGCCACAACCAACAGCTGAAACAACCATTGTTCCGGCAAGTCCTAATGCCAGAAATTTGCCTAACTTTTTCATGTTACCCTCCATTCCGGGGTTTACTCCCCCTGGTATTTATGTGCATCCACACTCGTGGCTGTCACCAATAATTATTTACCGGATTCAACCGATATTCCGGAAAACTTCTTATTGTAATATCTCGCAAAAAAGCACGCCAGAACAATCACCGGCACATGCAGAAACAAGTATATCAGTTCACGGACGATATCATACTGTCCTCTCCTGATAATCAGATAAACAACTTCGCATACAGTGCTGAGAGCCGCCATCACGATCACGGCTATACCGCAAAAATGCATACGCCCTACGCCCTTGTCATACTGCTGTCTTGTCATTCTCGGAGTAGCGCCCGCAAATTCCACAATTCCTATAAGGAAGAAAAGTACCGGCAAAAACTGACAGAAATAAGGCAGCACCACCCACAATGTACGTGAAGAGGTCTGATTCACAAGGCCCTGTACCACAAGTGCAGCGAATATTCCTGCTCCGAAAAGCAGGCATGGCAAATAGGTCTTTTTCTTTTCAGTTTCGCCATAAGGAAGCACATAGATATCCCCTTTATAGAAGAATCTATCACGAAACCTCCCTTTTTTATCCATCTCGGGAACATGATCGTAATCGCCCTTGTACGGATTGTGCAGAATACTCATTACCCCAAAAATCCTGTTTCTGTATAAATATAATAAGCGCTCCCGCACTTACACCCTGCAAGTAGGAACGCCGTTGTTCTTAATGTAAGCATTACAATATTGATTATTTTAAGTCTTAACCGAGATTAAATTATATCAAATAGATAAAATAAGTCAAGCACTCGCGCACTTTTGTCTTTGTGTGGCGGACACTCTGTTATAGTAACGTGCTACCTTGGAAACGCGATGAAATCTACGTTTTCTTATTTTCCCATAAAAATGGCTTTCCAAATAAACTTTATATTTGACTCAAAGTATCTCTTGAAAAGACGTTTTGGATCCTGGAACAATCTGTAGAGCCATTCCATACCGATTTTCCTGACCCACCTCGGTGCTCTTTTTATATTTCCGGCAAAAAAATTGAAACCGGCACCCACTCCGAGCATAACTCCATGTATCTTTCCTTCATGCGCCGCCATCCATTTTTCCTGCTTCGGAGCACCAAGTCCTATCCACACAAGGTCCGCACCGGATGAATTGAGCATCTCCACAATCTCTTCATCCTCCGCTTCCGTCAGTTCTCTAAACGGCGGTGAATAGAAGCCTCTGATATCCATTCCCGGAAATCTCTCCGGAAGTTTTTCCTTTAAAAGCGCTATAGTCTCCTCTGACGAGCCGTAAAAGAAATGCGACAGTTTTCCGTCCATGGTGGAGTTAAACATTGCCTCCATGAAATCCGGTCCCGCTATTCTCTCCGCTTTGACATAGCCCGCCTTCTGAATCCTGTTTACTATAGGCTGTCCGTCCGGAAATGTCAGTGCCGAAGAATTCTGTATTTTCATGTAGTCTGCATTCTCGCTTGCTTCGACAGTTGTATGTACATTACAGAAGCAGATATATTTTCCGAAGAAATCTCTGATGTGGCTTCGAACATACCGCACTGCATTTTCTACATTAGATACAGCAAAATTGACACCCAGTACATTACATCTTTTTACCATAGCGGTATAGTAAGTCGCCTGATAATAGCCAAGTTCTCTTATAAGATTGCCTGTAATCCACTGCCCGTCCATGGACAATGCATAGTAAGTGTTAATACCGACGTTACCAAATCTTCTAACAAGATCATTTCTGACAAAATCTGCCAATTCCAATTTATCGGGAATACATATAAAGACATCACTGCAACCGGAATTTCGAACCGCATCAACCAGTTCTTCCCGCTTCTTTATGACCGCATCCTCATTGGAAAGTCTTATACCCGCCTCAGGGTATGCCTCGTCAAGGGGATGTATACCTTCCAGTGAAAACTCGAGCCCAAGTTCCTTTTCAAGATGGGCCCTTGCCGCATTAATATCCGGTGAATAGACAAGTGCGGCAATCTTTCTCCTGTGGAATTCAGGATTACCGCTTTTGATAAGAATTGCTCTATAGAGCATTCTGAATGTGAAAACAAAGACAAAATTGGTTATAACCAGAATACCCATTGCAAGTCGTGATACCAGCTGGGTATTCTTGGTAGCCATAAGAACCACCAGCATAAACACAAAAAGTATCACCTGGTTCTTAAAAAACTCAACAAAAACTTCAAGGGGATCGCTGTCCTCTATCGGCTTATAATCAAGGCTTCTTCCTCTGTAAACATTAACAAGTGTGGCAAAAAGGATTTCCATGATGAACAGCATGGAATAGAGCGGTATCATCCACTCCCTCTTAAAATACCACTGAAAACGCAGAGTAATCATGACAATATAAGAAAGCGTAAGCGATACGCCATCAACAAACAATAAAATTCTTCTTCTTTTATGTGAGCGAGACAAGCTCATAGCAAACGACCCTCATTCCTTGATTATTCGGAGAATCTTTTATTTAAAACATCTGTGGATAATATCAATAACGATGTCCTGCTCCTCCTCAGTCATCTTGATATCCGAAGGAAGGCAGAGTCCCCTCTCAAAAATATCCATACTGATATCGGCGGCAGTTCCCTCATCAATATACGCATTACTGCGACCGCGAAGAATACCCTCCGCTGTCACAAAGATGTTGTTCCTGTAAATCGGCTGCATATGCATGGGCTTCCAGATAGGTCTTCCCTCAGCATTGAAAGCTGCAATTGCATCCAGAATCTCTGTGGGACAAGATTTCCCGGCTTCGTGATTATAAAGAGCTTTTCTCTCAGACCTCACGTGAGGGCACATGGCGTCCTTATCAATAATCATGCAGCTAAGCCAATAGTTGGGCTCACAATTATCCGGAACCGGGTTCATTGAAACCGGCAGATCCTTTAATCCCTCTTTGTATCTGTCATATACTTTTTTCTTTAGTGCGATATGCTCATCAAGATATGGGATCTGTCCCCTTACAACACCGGCAACAATATTGGACATGCGGTAGTTGTATCCAAGTTCCTCATGCTGATACCAGGGAGCATCCTCTCTGGCCTGTGTGCTCAGTTTCCTTACCTTATGACAGTCGGCTTCGCTGTCCGTAAGCAGCATTCCGCCTGAACTTCCGGTAATAATCTTATTTCCGTTAAAGGAAATAACGCTGTAATCTCCAAATTTTCCGGTCTGTTCGCCTTCATAGGTTGCGCCAAGCGATTCAGCGGCGTCCTCTATTATAAGAGCACCGTGTCTGTCGGCAATCTCTCTGATTTCATTTATCTTGCCGGGAGTTCCGTACAAATAGGCAACCACTATCAGCTTAACATCGGGATATATCTCAAAGGCCTTCTCCAGAGCTTCGGGGCTCATGTTCCAGCTGTCATATTCCGTATCGATAAAAACAGCTTCTCCGCCCTCGTAGGCGATGGGATTAACAGTTGCATCAAAAGTCATATCGGAGCAGAATACCTTATGTCCTGCCAGAGTTCCGACATTTGCGGGCTTTGGTCCGTATAGCTTTTCACCTGCAAGTCTCATAGCAAGATGAAGTGCTGCAGTTCCGGAACTGAGCCCGATAGCATACTTTCTTCCGACCTTCTCCTGAATCATTCTCTCCGATTCATTGATGTTCTCGCCAATGGTTGATACCCAGTTGGCCTCAATTGCTGCATTTATCCACTTAAGCTCGTCTCCGTGCATAGTGGGAGATGAAAGCCATACTTTGTTTTCGAATCTTTTTATTCCTTCAAATCTGTCCATATATACCCTCATCCGTCAGCTTCGCTGACACCTGTCTCCGTTCCACTCCGGTCCGCGCTGAACCGACGTCCCCCGGACGTCGAGCGCCCCCAGGGGAAGGCTTTTTAATATCTAATCATTCCGTCTCATTAATGAGCTCCGCTGCACGTTCGAGCGCTTTCTGGTGCTCGATCGAGTGCGAATCTGCATTATCCTCCGGGTGATAGGTTGTTACTATCTTCTGAACAATCTCTCGTATCTCGTCGGCATGCTCAGCCTTGGACGCTCCGTTCAGCTCCTCAAGCTGTGAAAAGAACTTCATATCGTCCATATTTATAGGCTTGCCGATATGTATCATTCTGTTCGCGGTATCCTGAAGACCCTCTTCATCCATGAGCATCTCCTCATAGAGCTTCTCTCCGGGTCTAAGTCCCGTGAACTCAATCTTGATATCCTCACCTACCTTATATCCCGAAAGCTTAATAAGGTTTTCTGCCAGGTCAAGAATTCTCACAGGTTCTCCCATATCGAGGACAAATATCTCTCCACCCTTTGCATAGGCGCCCGCCTGCATTACGAGGCTGACAGCCTCCGGTATAGTCATGAAATATCTGATAATATTGGGGTCCGTAACTGTTACGGGTCCTCCTGCCATAATCTGCTTTTTGAAAAGCGGAATAACCGAACCGTTGGAGCCAAGCACGTTACCGAATCTGACTGCAACAAACTCCGTATCATAGTGCTTGTTGAAGGTCTGGACTATCATCTCACAGATTCTCTTGCTGGCACCCATGATATTGGTCGGATTTACAGCCTTATCCGTGGAGATCATGACAAACTTCTGACATCCGTTCATAGCGGCTGCCATCGCTGTCTTAAAAGTTCCGAATACGTTATTTTTAATTGCCTCGTTCGGGCTGTCTTCCATGAGCGGTACATGCTTATGAGCCGCAGCATGGTACACGATCTGAGGCTTGTACTCCTCAAAAATCCTGTTGATTCTGTTTGTGTTACGCACAGAAGCTATAAGGACCACAAGGTCAAGCTCCGGGTGGTTCCTCTTAAGCTCCTGCTGGATATCATAGGCATTGTTTTCGTAAATATCTACGATCACAAGTCTCTCGGGTTTGTGATTTGCGATCTGTCTGCAGAGCTCCGATCCGATGGATCCGCCGCCACCTGTAACAAGTACGGTCTTGCCGCTAACATATCCTGCAATCTGGTTCAGGTCAACCGCAATTGGATCTCTTCCGAGAAGATCCTCAACCTCAACCTCACGAAGCTTACTAACATTAACTTCGCCGTTAACCAGCTGATATACACCGGGAAGTGAACGAAGCTTACAGTTTGTCTCCTTACACAGATCGAGAAGTTTTCTCATCTCACTTCTTGAAAGTGAAGGTATAGCTACTATAATCTCATCAATATCATAGAGATCGGCACATTCAAGGATCTTGTCTCTGCCACCGACTACGCGGATTCCCTGAATATAATGTCCCCACTTGCTTCTGTCGTCATCGATGATACATCTGATAACCATGGTGGAGAAATTGCTGTTTACAATCTCTTTGATAATTATATTGCCGGACTCACCGGCACCTATCACCATTACAGAGATAGTGTTTTTCCTGTTCTCGGTCTTATGCTTTACGCTCCTGAAAAACCTGTAGCTGAACCTGCTTACAAAAATAAGTGTGATCAGAATAAAGGTGTACAGAAAGTAATAGCTCTGCGGAACAGGCTGTCTCCCGACTCTGAAAAACTGAAGGCCGACGGCATTCATAACACCGGAAGCCACACATGCCATAACCAGATTCTGAAGTTCTGTCTCCCCCGCATATGCCCACAAGCTGTTATATAGTCTGAAAAAATAGAAAAACAACAGCGAGAGCACAACATTGATGATAAGAAAGTTCGAAACCGGTTCCATAAATTCATACGGAACAAGATCAATATTGAACTCATATCTCATCAGGAGTGCAAGGTAACTGGCAATTATGATACTGAGAATATCATAGATGATCAGACCCGTTCTTCTATAAAATTTTGCAAAATTAAATGGTTTCTTTTCCTGTTTCATATCATTTTATAATATCATAAATCGATTTTTTATCATACCTTAGGCAGATTTTCTATTCTTAAAAGCAATTGGCATAAGCGCCATCAAAAGAGCTACAGCCATGGGATTACTGAACTGGAACACCCACTCTGACAGAGCTGCCACACCCACTCCAACTATCATGGCAAAGGCAAACAATGCTCCGGGTGCATAATCCCTGTTCTTTAAATAGAATATAATCCCGCTGAAAAATGCGCAAACAAACATAAGGAAGAATACGATTCCCGCCAAAATTCCGTTATCATACATAACCTGAAGGTATGTATTATGTGCATGAACCGCTATCTCTCCGGATGGAAGTTCAGCTCCCATCTCATCATGTCCAAAAGGCGTCATCTGCTTAAGATATGCCTTAAAAATAGTTATCCTTCCGTTGGAAAATTCCTCAATTCCGTCCTCCGGTGTTCCGCTGTTTTCTTCAGCGTTCTCCTCCTGAACTTCGTCAGTATTCTCTCCACTGTCTGCGGACACCATAGCTTCCGCTGCAGCTGCCTCTGCTTCCATTCTGGCAAAGAGCTCATTTCCTCCGGTCTCCATCAGGTATTCCTTTATCTCAGGATCGGTCTGCTTGGAAGCAACTATTTCCGGAAGTGTATACATCATCCTGTCTGACTGATCTTCAGTAAGCGGAACTCCGTTTTCACCTATAGTTGACTTTCCTTTGCTATTGTAGTTCTCGATATCCTCCGGATAATTGTAATCCATCACATCTATATTCAGTATCTTTTCAGCGAAAAGATCCACAAATCTCTCGATACTCATATAGAGATGGCTGTCCGGCTGTCCGCCTCCGTAAAGTCCGAAATTGCCGGTTTCAACCAGGAATTTTTTCGGTCTTGCCACAATTGCCGGCATAGTTCTCTGTAGCATAAATGCTGCCGGAAAACTCAGTATTACAGCAAGTGCCATGGTTCCTATCTGAATCCCCAGATAGCGAAGCTTACCTTTTTTGCAGTCACCCGATGTGAGCACAAACATGCAGATAAACATCACGAGGCATGCAAGGTAGGATGTTCTGGAAATTGTAAACATCATGTAGGATGTCACAAAGCCAAATAAAATGAATTCCTTCCAGAGATATTTAATCCTTGCCGCGAAGGACGTCATTTCTCTGGTCAGATATATCTTATACAGAAGAAGCACAGCAGAAGCGCATTCCATCACAGTCATATACTCTGCGGTTATGGTTACCGTATGAAAAACGAAGGCATATCTTCCCGTATTGAAAGCCGCAAAGCTTCTATACATCCAGCAATAAAGCATGGAAACTACAAAATTCAGAAGAAGTCCGCCTATGATAAGCTCCGAATACTCCTTAAATCCGTATAACCAGTAACTGAGCATAAGGCCTATGACAAAAGCTGCAAGTGCAACTCCCCACCATCTTGTATTCCTGAATACTACCAATACCGCAAAAAACACCAGAAGAACTATTCCGAAAATACTGATCTTATATCGGGATATCGCTTTTTTCTCAGCCTTCTCATGTACTCTGTGATATAACTCCACTGCAAAATTCAGCAATATGAAGCCCGCAAGTATAACCACAATAACCCCATAAGTCATTGCAGCATTATGAAGGTCATACTCCTTCTCTGTCTCCGGGAGAAGATGCATGATTCTGTAGATCACTCCGAGCACAATCGCCACTGCGCAATAGTAGACATTATGTTCCTTGAATATCCTATCCGCAGGGAATAGCAGACACAGGAAAATCAGGAGACAGATCATCTCCTTTCTCTCTGCCAGAGTCTGATAAATAGTATAAAGAGCATTCATGTACTCACAGCAAAACCATATCGCAGCTGCGATTGCAGACATCTGAAGAATATTTTTGACATTATGCCAGAGCTTTACGTCAAGAGTCGCATCACTTTCATGGTTTATCGCATAAAATACAAATCCTGCAGCAATTATCACCCCTAACTCAAGGAAAAGATTTTCAACAGGCCTGATGTCAAAATATTTCATCGGCCAGATCAGTATCATCATCGCAAGAGTCATTACGGCAGCGATGGGATTGCCGACATATTTAATAACTTTATGAACAGAAATAAGCGGATCTTCCTTATCTGCAAATATCAGCTTTTGCAAACCTAACAGCGCAGCAGCAAGAAGAATGACCACAAGTATGATAAAGCCCGAAACCTTCTTGGAAAGAGGCTGAGTGTAATTATACTTTGCCGCAAGCTGAACGCCTTCAACACCGGTATCATGATATGCAAAGGATACGAAATAGGGTGATGTATCCTCGCCGGCATGCTCATAGGCTACATAATAGGTGGAAAACGCTCCGTTAAGTATCATAGTGTAGTTCTCACCGACATTGAGGTCAAGCCCCACTCTCACATTAAGATACCCCGGAAGCTCGGCATCCCTCAGATACACAAACCTCTGGTAGACTTCCTCCATATTTTCGTTATAGAATACCAGGCTCATATAATTGCCTAGCTCGACACTGTCAACATATATGTCTATTGATTCAAGCCTGTCATACTGAGCAATGAATTTCTGGACCACGTCGTGATAATCATTTACTCTGTCCGAAGTCTGGACGATATCCCCACCACCCCTCTCGGTAATGGTTCTTTGCCATATTCGTAGCGGGAACACGGAAACAATTGCCAAAAAAGCAAATATAAGAATTACAGCTCTTATAGCTGCAGATCTGTAAACAACTTTTCTTCTCATAAATCCTCCACTGCATCATTATTATGCAGTAAAACAGTATATATCAGAATCGGAACCGCATACCACAAATAAACTGTATATCTCACAAGGTAAGTCGGCCCAAGCAGTACCGTCATCCATACAAGTCCCAGGAGTATCCAGGGATACATACCCGATTCTCTCCTTATCACGGCAGCTGTCATCATAAGATACAAAAATACCCAGAAATAAGCGGCCGGCGAAAACAAAAGTGAAAGGACCGGTATATTCTGCTGGAATTTCTCTATTGAAAGCTTTCTGTAAAAAGCATCTATAAACGGAATCGCACTGTGTCTTTTTCCCGGAAGTTCAACCTCATATCCGAAATAGGAACTGTCCTCATAGGTAAACGTAAACACCGTATTTCCCTGATAAACATTGATAACCGCGCCGGGGTACCAGTAGCCGTAAGAAGTCAGAAACCACCCATTCAAATAGCTCATGGGATTCTCCATTCCCTTCTTTGCCCAGAGCTTCCAGAAAGAGGCCTTATCCTCCTCATAGGCTTTGTTATCAAAATACATTTTTAATATATCCGAGATTCTGGGTGTGTAGTGTGAAAGAGCCTCCTCGCTCAGATATTTATGTAAGGTCTCCTTCTCCTCCCCGGAAAAATTCTCCGGGTTGTAGTAATAAACTCTCGAAATCTGCTGTATCGGCACAGTAAGCATCTCCTGATGCTCACCCGTCTCGGCAGAGAGCACTGCTCCTATAGCAGTGTTTATGCAAAAATATATGATCACCGGAGCTATAAGAAAAGTTGCTCTGTGGAACCGATCTTTTTCTCTCATTATCTTTGCCGATATCATCACAACAAGAGCAAAGACAATATAAGCATAAAATCCGTTGTGCCTAAAAAGCATCATCAGCACTGCAGACACAATGATTTCCCAGGCTTTCTTCTTTTTCTCTCCGCGCCCCGTAAGCTCTTCCCACTCCAGCATCAGAACAATCGTCATCACAAGAAATGACGAAAATAGCCCGTCCTTACAAGAACACAGGGTGTACATGACAATTGTGGGAAAAAGTCCGAAAAAAGCTCCTATTATTCTTCTGGCCTTTACTCCTGCCCCGTGTTTTTTGAGGAAATTCAAATAATACGTAAATATATGTGTCATCAGAAGCATCTGACAGAGAATATAGAAGAATATTCCCGCATTATAGTTTCCCGTAAACTTATGGAAAAATGCCACACTTCCGCCAAGAAGAAGCACATGTAAAAGCGGATGATGAGTATTGAAGCTCCTGCTTAAAACCTCGATAACCTCTGTCTGAGCATCATAGACAAAAAATCCGGGGAAAACTCCGAGTAGCACCACAAAATTGCAGGCCGCCAGCATCATCCACACCTTGAAGAACTCTTCTCCGGTATAGCCGCGCCTACGCGCCGCCTGCAGCATAGTCCTCGCCCCGGTAATTACCGTTATGCCACCCGTTTCCTTATTTTTTCCCTCCTCAAGCCTGCACCAGCTGTACTTAACCGCAGCCGCAATCACTGCTGACAGAAGGAGAAAAATAAGCAGCATCCCGATATTGCCTATATCTATATGATCCGATGTCTCAAGCTGGTATCCCCAAACCAGAGACAGGGACATGCCTACACCAAATAAGACCGGCATCAGCCAGGTCTTATTCTTACTCTTCTGATTTCTCATGCGAAACCTCATCCCGGATAACGTATTGAGGATTGTTATTCTGGGATATATAGATTCTGCCTATATACTCTCCAGCCATTCCCACCATAAGCATGAGCATTCCGCACATGAAGGTTATCGCCGACATAAGTGCCGAAAAGCCCACAGCCGGCAGATCCGGGTACATAATCTTTTTAATCACGGTATATATTCCATACAAAAATCCGATAGCTGCAAATATACCGCCCATCAACGTTCCAATACGAAGCGGCTTAATACTGAACGCAGTGAAGCCGTTTATCCACAAACCCATGAGCTTGGAAAAAGTATAGCCGCTTTCGCCTACTTCCCTTGCTCTGTGGGTAACATCAACATTAACGATATTTCTGGTGGTTCGAAGGACCAGTCCTATGACATACGGATAAGAGCTCTTATACTTGATCATCTCATCCACCACAAATCTTCTGACCGCAAAATAGCTCGACACATGAAGATCCTTGGGCTTACCCAGCATAACATTAGCCATCCACTCATTCATGGCCGTGCCGAAATTCCTGAAAAAGTTGTGCTTTTTATGAGCATATCTTGCATAGACAACATCTGCCCCCTTCTCAATCTGATATAGGAGCTTACCAACCTCATCCGCGGGAGTTTGTCCGTCGTCATCAAGGCATACCACAATATCACCCTTGGACGCATTAAGGCCCGCCATTATAGCTGCATGCTGCCCAAAATTTTTAGCAAGATTGAAGGCCTTAATCTCCTCATGCTCCTTTACAAGCTCACAGATTTTCCCCCAGGTGTTATCGGGAGAACAATCATTCACAAGAATGATTTCGTAGCTGTAAAGAACCAGCATGTCCATAGCGCCTTCAATTTCATTTATTACGTCTTCAATTGTCTGTTCCGAGCGATAGCAGGGAATCACAAAACTCACAAATTTATTTCGCATATCGTTATTTTACACCATTTCACAGTATCTTTTCCATCAGTATCATGTCCCCGGTCTCTCCATCGGAGCACAGCACCTTCGGCAGATCCTCTGTCTTCACAAAGCCTGCATGTTCATAGCTCTTAAGTGCAGAGATATTATCCGCAAAAACCCTAAGTATAAGCCTCTTCAGACCAAGCTTTGATGCTGCATACCTGCACATGAGCTCTGCCGCTTCATTACCATACCCATGACCTGTAGCATCATCCTCGCCGATGAAAATCCCGTACTCAGCGGTTTTCTCCTTCATATCTATGTCTCTTAAATATACGCTTCCCACCGGGTTATCTTCATTATCTCCAACGCCTCTGCCACCATCCGCAGCATCCTTTGGACAAATGATAAGCTGTACCACTTCTCCGGTCTCCACCTTGGTCTTCATCCAGTTGTTGTGAATCTCATCAGTAAAAACTTCTCTGTATATAAAATTGTTTCTAACCCTCGGATTGTTTCTCCACTTCACAACCATGGGCGTATCGTCATAGGTTATCTCCCGCAGATAAACCTTGTCACCTTCTATTACCTTCATACTCTTAGTTCACTTTCCAAATTATAAACTCCCCGGCGACTTCATCAACCTTCTCAGCACTGATCGTCCTACCTGCATCGGCGTAGTATTCCTTCATCCACTCAAGGTCCGTATCCTTATCCGTTATCACAAGAGCTTTATCATCAAAAATCGCATTCCCCATGTTCTCGCTAAGCCCAAAGGCACGAAGCTTTTCCTTCTCAATGGGGCTCTTGGATGCCCAGCCTCCCATCAGCGTAACATTGCTGACAGCATTGCTTTCTCCAAACATCTTCTGAGAATAGGTATACCCGGTATCCTCGTAGGCAACCGAAGTATAGACATCCATAAAATAAAAGTTATCACTGTGCATACCGCAGTAATCATAAAGCTCTTCGTAGGCTTTGTTATATTCTGCTCTACCCTCACACTCCGCCTCGGTTACGGCCAGAGACGGTCCCATAAACCTGAAACACATTGAAGCAAATGCCACAAGACAGAAGCCCGCAAAAATATGAAGAACCTCGGTCACATAGAGCCTTGGCATATCGCTCTCACTGTCCCTTTCGCGGATAGGTCCTGTCACGACTCTCCTTAGCATTTCTTCCACAAGCACCACAAGTACTGTAATTTCTATGAGATATAGTGAATGAGTTATCCTTATCGGATCCCTGCCTCTGACCAGAATATAAAGCCATATCAGGGTTCTTCCGGCAAATAACAGCGCAGGTCTCCAGGCTGCGAAAAGTAGCCTGCTCACGGTCTTTTTATGCCTTTTGCTCTCGTATAAAAGCAGCATGACATAGGTGACAAGATACATGATCCACGTCACTATATTCCAGGGAGAATCTGTCATAGGATATTCAAAACCCGCCGGTTTTGCCACACTTCTTAGTCTGTACAAATATGGTGAAATACATCCTGCCAGTCTGTAGAAAACAGATTTCTCATTATATAGCTTTTTCCCATAGGCGGCAATTTCCGCCATCTTTTCCGCATCTATGGCATCATCCAGGCCGAAATTGTAATTGACCAAAAGCTCATACTCACTTTCCTTAAGGCCGATGCTGTCATAGAAATCCTTGTTCTCATCATAAGAAGGTATCTGATAAAAATCGTACACCTCGGTTCTACTGTCAAAAAAAGAATTAAACTCTCTCCAATCTTTAGTGGAATATCCCGCAAAATGAAGGAGTTCACATATTATCATCCCCGCTGCAATTGCTATCACAGGCAGAGCATTTTTCTTTAAACCATTTTCCCTAAAAAATCCATCATCCTCAAATCTGTAAAAAATCACAAGAAGCACAAAAGGAAGCATCAAAAGTGACATCTCTGACCTTGTAAGAAATGCCAGTATGATAAAACCTGTCGCCGCTATATCCTTCCTCTCAAAGAATAAAACTGCTGCCGCACTGCACATCATTGCTACCACAAAGGTGTACTGAACAATAACAAAATGTCCTCCTACAACAGTAAGGAAAACGGCCATAACCACTAAAATGCATATTATGCGCATCGCTGTCGCCGCTATCTTCGGCGCCTTATGTCCGACCTTGTCTACAAGGATATCCGAAATAACTCCCGCGAAGGATCTGACAAGCACAAACAAGCTCACATATTGGCAAAACAAAAGATATATCCCGTAGCAGTCAATTTTCCCGAACACCTTGTAAACAAGGCTTATCAGGAAGCTTATCGGATAGAGCATCTGGATATTGTGTCCCTCAGGTGTACCCGTGAAAACTCCCGCGAGAATATCCTTCATCAGGACATCATCGTTTAAGTCAAACCAGTAAGAGTACAAAAGTCCCATAACAACTGCAAAAGCAATTGTTATGAGACCTGTAATTATAGAATTGGCTGATGGGAAGCTCTTTTTATTTTCCATGTCACTAATTTTCTACATTGCAATTATATAGCTTTGTAATACTCTTTTACTCGCATTACTACTTCATCAAGATCTTCGTTTGTAAGACTATAGTACATCGGCAGTCTAAGGAGTCTTAAGCTTTCCTTGGTCGTATACTTATCTTCGCCATGGAATCTGCTGTACTTAAGGCCGGCCGTGGATGTATGAAGCGGCACATAATGTGAAGCAGGAAGGATATCGTTGGACTTAAGGTACTTTATAAGTCCCTCTCTCTCCTCGAAATCCTTGCACTTTATATAGAACATGTGCGCGTTGTGCTTACATTCCTCCGGAACATAAGGAAGCTCTATTTTACCGGCATCCGAGAGATCGGCAAAAGCCTCCATGTATCTGTTATAGTGATCCATTCTCGCATCATTTATCTCATCTGCCATCTGAAGCTGTGCATAGAGATATGCCGCATTCATATCACTCGGAAGATAGGATGAACCGGGCTGAAGCCAGGTATATTTATCAACCTTTCCAAGCTGGTAAAGTGTTCTGTTGGTTCCCTTCTCCCTTATGATGATCGCATCGTTTACAAAAGTCTCATCGCGAAGAAGAAGCGCTCCGCCCTCTCCCATACTGTAATTCTTGGTCTCATGGAAGCTGTAATTTCCAAAATCACCTATCGCGCCAAGGGCTCTTCCCTTATATGTTGCCATAACGCCCTGCGCCGCATCCTCAATAACAAAAAGGTTATGACGCTTTGCGATGTCCATAATGGTGTCCATCTCACAGCCAACACCCGCATAATGAACAGGAACAATTGCCCTGGTCTTAGGTGTTATCGCTGCCTCAATCAGATTTTCATCAATATTCATCGTATCCGGTCTGATGTCGACGAATACCACCTTTGCTCCTCTAAGCACGAATGCGTTTGCTGTGGAAACAAAGGTGTAGGAGGGCATTATCACCTCATCCCCCTCCTTAATGCCCGCAAGAATCGCAGACATCTCAGTAGCGTGGGTACATGAAGTGGTCAAAAGGCACTTGTTTACACCTGTCTTCTTCTCAAACCACTCGTTATCCTTTTTGGTGTACTCACCGTCTCCGCAAATCTTCTGGTTTTCCACACATTCTTTTATGTATTCCATCTCCTTCCCGGTATAGGGAGGTACATTAAAATTAATTCTCATAATCTCTCACCGATCAGTTTCAAAGTTGTCTGAATCAATTGTCCTTTTGTTCAAGAAAAATCTTTCGTGTGATAAAGTTATATACCATTACTATGCCTGTAGCTCCGAACTTGAAGAACAGGTTCTTCGCAAAACTTTCGCTCATGATGCTCTGGAGCCATTTCCAGTGCATGTAGATAAGGTCAACACCTACGTAAAGGCAGAGCTCATTAAGTCCCATACCGATAATGCTGAGGATAAGGAAAATTGTAAACTCCTTTTTCCTACTCATATCGTCTCTGCGGACAAAAACAAATTTAAAGCTCAGAATATAGTTCACAACCACCGACACCGTAAAGCCGATAAGTCCCGAAACAAGATAATAATACGGGAAAACCGATGCGATACCTGTCTTAGTAAATACAAAGTTGGCTCCGAGATACAGAAAGTAATCCACAAAAAAGCAGAATACTCCGACAAGTCCAAACTTCATTATCTGTTGCAATAAATTGTTCATAATTCCTCCGTTTTAAAAAGCATCTTCGCGGAGAAATCTGTCTCCACTTTCACTCACCTCGCCGCATAAACTTCAAAGCGGTCACTTTCAAAGATTTTATTATACTTCAGGGTTTCAAGGAAGTCCAATAACATAGTGTATTTTTTGTCTGCCGTGACTTCTCCCTCAAAATTCGGGTTCACGATAACTACAGGAAGCTCCGTACTATCGCCCGTCTCAAACCCGGAAATAGCGTCTTCAAATTTTTGTATCGTATTCGAATCAAGATTTGGCCATGTACTGAAAATAGCCGGTTCCATGTCAAGGAGATACGAAAGCCCCGGGGCATTTCCGAACTGTAAAAGCTTTTTATCCCTAAGCCCCTCTTTGCTTAATAGACTACTTAGCTCCGCAAGGCTGTCAGCATTTTCAGGTGTCGTGTACATACCCGCTGCCTTGGGAAGCTCCTGCGTTCCAATAAGAGCGGATCTCTCCGTTCCGTCAGTCCCATCCACAAAGCTGTATTTATAATGAAAGATCGTGCTCTGGAAAAATATCAGAACAAGAATCGCCATATACATAGCCTTCCAGGTAAAGTGCAGTTCCTTTGCACCTGCTGCCTGTCTCACTCTTCTGAACATCCACATGATAAATGGCGCAACAATGAAGAGATTGTTAAGAAGCGGGTAGGTATAGTTATTGCTTCCAAGTGGTGTAATTATCATAATCAAAAGGCACGCAAGGCAAAGGCTTCTCTCCGATGCCTGTCCGCGAAGGACCCTGGTAACACCGAGAGCAAAGAAGCAGATGCCGCATATCAGGAACATCATCGCCGGTTCAAACATCGAGTCATAGTAAAAATAACTCCTGGTAAATACGCTCTCCTGATAGTAGTAATAGAGCAGCATAAAAATGCCGGCAATATATAATATTCTCTTAATCCAGTAAAATCTTCCGGGCTTCATAAAAAACATGATTGAGCCCACGATCATGCAGGGTATCATGATTACCATATGCTTAAAGCTTGTATACCATGCCGCTAAGATTGCTCCTGCCATTCCTCCTGCCGAATAATCCGTTGCTTCGGCGGACATTGAAAACAGCGAGGAAATCATTTCGGGATAAGCTCCAAATCCGTAGGTAATACTGATTGCAATAAAAGGAATGATAAAACCTATCAAATATCCCGCAATGCAAAGTCCGGTTTTTCTCATAATTTCCTTGAAGCTATTTTTATGGATACCCTCGTAGTACCACAATATAAGTATCATTGCCGCTTCGACAATATTGGGAAATCTCACCATCACGGAGATTCCAAAGAAGAAACCGGCCAATACAAATTTCCATTTTGTGACCTGATAATCGGTCATGGCATGCATCAAAAGAAGCGTGCCTGTGGTGAAGCAAAAATATGTCAGATAATTATAAAGAATTACTCTGGGACACCAGCAAAGATTTATGGCGATTATTTCACCGATGAACATCATCCAGCCGGGCATCCATCGCTGAAGCAGATAATACGCCACGATTGCAGTCGCACTGATCACAAAGGAGCAGTAAATGTTCATCCCCAGCATAGTTTTTCCGCCGGGAAGCGCCATAAATAATCTGCCCACCATATTGGGAATGTATGTCGCAATGATCCACATGGGATCAAGGTTTCCCGTATACTCGTAATTCCCAAGGCTGTAGGTTGTGTCGGTTATATCAACCCCCTGCGCCACTCCGATAAGAGGGTACAGAAGCAGAATTATAGGAAAAACCCACTTTTCGAGCGGTTCCTGATATTTTTTAAGTCTGAATATTTTTTCTCTGACTGCGCTCAGTGTAAGCATACCCTCACCTCTGTTGTGTTACCTTCTGGCTGTCAACCCTGTATACCATGTCGCACTTCTCGATGGTCTGAAGTCTGTGCGCAATTATTACAAGTGTCTTTTTTCCGTGCAATCTGTTTATGGAATCCATAATCGCTGCCTCGGTCTCATTATCAAGCGCACTGGTCGCCTCATCGAGAACCAGAACCTCGGGATCCTCAAAGAGCGCTCTTGCGATACCGATACGCTGTCTCTGTCCGCCGGAAAGCCTGATACCTCTCTCACCGATAGTGGTATCAAGTCCGTCGGGAAGGCCTCTGACATATTCATCAAGCTGAGCCTCCTTAAGAGCTGCCCAGACCTTGTTATCATCTATATCCTCATCCGGAATACCAAAGGCAACATTTTTCCTTATGGTTGAATCCAGCATGAAAATTGTCTGCGGAATGTAACCTATATTCTTAAGCCACTCCGGATAATGTTCTCTTATCTCAACGCCATCAGCCAAAATCTCACCGGTCTCGATTTTTAATAATCCCAGCATGATATCAACGATTGTTGTCTTACCGGCACCTGAGGTTCCGACAATACCGATTGACTTTCCAACCGGAATGCTCATGTCTGCATTTTTCAGGACATAAGCCTCGGAATTCGGATAGTGGTAGGTAATGTTTTTAAGCTCTATACTCTTATGAACAGGAAGCTTTTCAACCTGCTTCATCACCCTGTAATCCTCAGCTTTATAAGAAACAGAACCGTCGTTGATCTCCTCCTGGAGGTTATCACTTACGTTCATGAAAAACGGCTCAAAATAAGCTATCGAAGTGAGGTAGTTGTTGATTCTGTTTGCACTGGGAAGGAGTCTTGCCGCAGCTGCACCAACAACGGTGATTGTTCCCACCATGTCATTAAGATCCTTACCGTACGCAATCATAACCAGCATATATCCGATCATTCCGGCTATTCCGATAGTCTCTATAAGAAGTCTTGGCGTTGAATTATAAAGATTGTACTTCTGAACTGCATTCACATAACCGGCACCACAATCTGCATAGCCGTTTATGAAATAATTCTCTTTGTTGGCAATCTTTATTTCCTTGATTCCCATAACAGACTCTTCAATCCACTTAAATAGTCCGCTGTAGTAGTCCTGGTTATCCTGACCGGCCTTAACCATGATTGGCTTGATAATATATTTGATAACCAAAAGAACCGTAACAAGTAATACTGAAATAAACAGTGTCAACTTGAAATCCTTAATAAGCAACATGATAACAAGACATGTAAACACTATTACTTCAGAAATAAGCTGAAGACAACTCAAAATAAGACCATACATATTGTTAACATCAGAGGTTATATTTCTCTGAATTATTGATGTATCAGCATTTAAATAATACTCATAGGGTCTTTGCATGAAGTTGATCATCATTCGCCTTGAAGTAGCAAACTGATTTGTATATACAAACCGAAGCTGTATAACATTTATGATAAAAAGCACTATATTCTTAACTATAAATATCAATATAATGGACAGGAATATCAATATCGCAAACTGCTCTACGCTGCTACATCCAAGGAAATTGTAAGCAGCATAAAGATTTTTGTGTTCCGGTAAATTATCCTTCTCTAAAATCGTCTGCATAGCCGGTATCAGCATTGCAATTCCAAGTGTCTCAAGAATACCGCCCAAAAGCATCATCAGTACAATGAGCACCATCTGCTTTTTCTGACGGCCATCCAATAAGACCATCATCTTGTTATAAATCTTTTTCATGTTTCTCCTATTTAGTCATCAATTATCTGTTCGTTTAGTCGGTGGATCTCAGGGGCTTCGTATTTGTCCATGAAATCATCGCCGAGGAAAAGTTTTTCGTCGACGAATTTAATAGAATCCACAACTGTATAAACAGATACTAGTTTATCAAATTTCAAGCCATCGATAAAGTTTAACATCTCCATCGGGAAGGTGCCTGCAAGGAGGATTACCTCCGGGAACTTTGTCTTGTAGTCAAGATAGTCGCGGGGATGTTGCTTAATCATCACTATGGCATCCTTGCCGTTAACGGTGCCGTAATCTCTGACCAGGTCTTTAAAGAGTCTTTCTCTTGTTTCCAGGTCGCAGAGAGGCTCCGATAATATCAATACCCTCGGCTTGTCCGCGCCTTCCTCAAGCTGCTTTTTGAGCTCATCCATATTTTCAACAAAGAGCTTAAGCATAAGGTCCTTATCGGACTGTGTGAGTTCCTGAACCAGCGGCTCGCGCGGAACTTCAATGTATTTAGGACAGGGGTAGTCGAGAATAGAGATATCGTTGACCTCCATGTCTATGCAGTATCTGCCCCATCCGTTTTGAATGAAGATGAGTCCGGTTGAAGCAAGCCACGCCTTGAACTTAAAATGTCCGTTGTTGTCGTAGCGCGCCTGATCACCGTATTTTATGCAGTTAAGTCCGTCCTCAAGGGCATGATATCTGATCCTCTTGTAGTTGAGATAATAGCCGATCGGATCGGAGTCGCAGAACACATAGATGTCCTTGTACTTTGTGAAATCCACAGGGACATACTTCTCCTGCAGCTGCGCAAATCTCTTACAGAATTTTATTCTGTTTATCATGTTCTTCGGAAGGCTTCCGGTATTAGTGCGAAGCGGTGCAAGCTCAGGGAAAAATGTATCAACTTTTTCGTCGTACTCGATGACCTCTTCAAAAAGTCCGCAGTCTCTGGCTCTGTCCACCATGCTTCCAAACTTGTTGCTCATCTTGGAGAGCACAAGCGTGGCGCGTCCCGCCATCTCGCTTCCCGCGCCGGCTTTGGAAGCTCCGATTATAGCTCCCGAAAACTGATGTAATATATGAAATTCCTTAAGGCATGCCACATACACATGATAAAAAGTGTGGCATACATATATTCTCTCGTGCAATTTTTATCTCTTCTTTCTCAAATTCCTGTAAAACCACAACAGCCTGTAATAAGCATAAAACAGCAGATGCGACTTCATCTGCATGCCGATCAGCTTCTTTTCCTCTGCGTGGATTCTCTCCAGATAATAGGGGTTATTCTGAAAACCAGGAAAAGCCTCCTTCATCTCTAGCCCCATCTTCTTAGTAAAGTCATAACACCCCTCGATGTGCTGTTCCTTCGGCATGGCTGAAAACAGTGTGTTCACATAAAACAGCACTGTGTACATAAATTCTATCTCGGGTTTGTACTTCTCAAGATATCCGTTCTCCTTAGCCTCAGCAAGTATCTGTCTTCCGGCTGTCATCCTGTCCTCAAGATTTTTCTTAGAGACTGTATGAACAGTTGAGGCGTCATGCTGAAAATAGAAATAGAGCGGCTCCTCAATATATTCGAAATGCTTTACGCGAAGCATCCATGTATTGCTGACAGCATTATCCTCGTAGAAAATATCCTCGGGAAAGACGTAGGCCTTTGTCAGCGTACTTCCGTTCTCGGTAACGGAAACCGGCTTTGTATCTCCCATAACAATATTTCTTTTGTAAATCTTCACCACCAGACTTCCGGTGTCCAGAAGGAGCTTCTTATACTTCTCCTCATCCATCACGCCTGTCTGCTCTGCATTATTGTTGTGAACAATCTGACCGGGAGTGAAGGTATAACAATCCACAAGGCTGTAGTCGCAGCCCACCATGTCTGCGCCGGTTTCATCCGCTTTCTTAAGAAGCCTCTCATAATAATCCGGAACCACCCAGTCATCCGCATCGATAAAGCCAAGCCACTCACCCTTGGCAATTCCAAGTCCTATGTTCTTGGCTCCGCCCTGGTGATGGTTGACCGGACTGTGAATTGCCACAAATCTTCCGGGATAGCGCTTCTCATAATCCTGCATCAGCTCAAAGGAATTATCCGTCGAGCAGTCGTCAACCGCAATTATCTCAATCTCCCCGTCAGGCAGGGTCTGCCCCACAAGTGAATCCAGACAGTGTTTCAATTTATCCTCTCCCGCCATATTGTAAACGGGCACAATTACGCTAAGTCTCATAACCTGGAGAGCTCCTCCCCAAGTACCGCCGCTATCTGCTCCATATCAAAACGGTTATAACGCTGATCTATCCAGAAAGCGAGCATGTTATCCGAAAAATGAGCCGAGGTTTCGCAAGCTTTTGCCGCATCCGGAAGGATCGGCCAAAGTACCGGCGCATAGACACCTTTTTCCGCAAGCATTCTCTCAAAACCATCGCGGGTAATATTCTTGCCCGCTTCCGTGATAGCACTCCTTCTCATAAAATCAATATCAAGCACAATGGGAAGCATAAACGGAGTGTATTTATACTCTCCCTCATAAACCTCCGGAATCTCCGGAAGAAGACTGAATGCTTTCCCACAAAGAGGCAGCTCCGACAACAATTTATACAGATTCCTATAATTGGCCCTTCTTCTGTCGCTCATTTTGCAGGTATCAAAATCGCTCAAAAGTTCTGCGCTCACATCCGACATATGATAGGGATCAAGTCCGTCACTAAGGCTGTCCTCAGCGTCCGAGAGAAGCTTTCTGAAATGCACCTTAAGCTCCGGATCTCCTTTTTCAAGATATTCACTCTTCTCAGTGAGAGCCTCAAGCCTGAGCGCGGTAAAATCTGTCTCTCCGGTAAGAGCCCCCATCAGAAATTCACTTTTACTAACCGCAAAGGCTCCGTCCGGAACTCCAAGCCATTTGCGTATGCTTCCCACCTGATAATCCGGGATAGCATTCTTTGTTAAATAGGCTTTATCATCAAACAGAATATGCGTGACGTCCTCAATTATCACAGCATCACTGCATCTCTCTCTGATGCTCTTTGCAATATCCGCAGTATCTGATACTCCGAAATAATTCATTATAAGAATAACCGGCTTAAAAGAGCCTACGCCCTTTTCCTTTTCAAACTTAGAAAAAAGGTCCTCTGCATCTATACTGAGATCTTCCTTAACCTTGTAATACACAAGCTTAAATCCGCGCACTTCAAAAGGAAGTACCATCGAATCGCATGCAAGTGCCGGCAAAAACGCCGTAAGCGCTCCTTCTTCCCTGGGATTTATGCCATCATCCTGAAAACGGGCGATAATATCGTCTGCCACAAAGCCGATAGCATCCCTTCCGCATCGCAGAAACTCTATATAGCGTCCCGCCTTTTCGGCAACTTCTGAAAGTTCAAAGGTCAAATCCTTTCGCTCTGTAGTTTTTTCTAAATTGAACTCGCTTCCGATTTCGTACATTTTCACTCCCCGATTTCTAAATAATTACTGCCGCCGATTCATCAAAAGATCACTGGTAACTTCCGTGGTAATAGGTCTGTCTTACTTTTCCGTTTTTATATTCCCACACATAGCCTATTCCCGTTGAGCTGAGGGCCGTCGGTCCCTGTCTCAGCCCCTCAACATAAATATAATACGTACCTGATTTCTTAAATCTGCTGCCCTTGAATCTTTTTATGGTTTTCTGACTCTTCTTTTTTGATGCATGCCCAACCAGGGTATATCCCTTGTCTCGATTCTTCGACACATAGATATTATAACCTTCATTGGCATATTTCACGCGGTCCCATTTGATATTAAGTGATCCGCCCGCAATTTTGACAGCAAAATCATTCCCATAATTATATGACTTTATCATGGGCTGTGCAAAGAGATATATCCTGTCGGACCATTCACTCTCGTAGGTCTTTCCTCCCACAAGGGTCACGGACCTTACCTTGAACGAATAGCACTTGTTGTTATCGATCCTTCTGCTGAAAGAATTCTTAAAGGAAACTCCCTCTCTTATGCGCCTTCCGAACCTGTCCATGAAAACATATTTGAAAGTCGCAGCCGTCTGCTTATCCCAGGTGACATATACGATCTTCTTGTTCGAATACCACTTTGCCTGGGTGAGCCCCGTCACCTTCCCGGGAATAGTTTTCATTATCGCCGTGCCTACGGTTTCTTCCTTATCCCCCTTGGAATCCGTATACAGACACCTTAACGCAACATAATAAATTGTTCCGGGTTTCAGACTGTTAAAAGTATAGCTGATTTCAGTATCTCCAAGAACCACTCCATGCTTTTTTGCTGCCTCCTCAGCTTCACTTTTACTCTCAGCAATCGCCGGATAGTACTCCTTTGCTCCCGGAACCTTGACCCAGTGCATGGTCACGCTGTCGGTAGAATACATCGTCTGCGTGATCACCGTAGAAGCTGCACTTACAGGAAAATTGTTTGCAAAGACAATGGAGAACATTGCCAGCACATTCGCGGTCATTATGAAAAACAGCCTTTTAAAATTGTACCTTTTCATGTCAGCTCTCCTTATCTTCTTCTATTTCTTCCTTTTCTGTTCTTTCTTCTTTTATTCTTGGATGATGAAGAACTTGCCCCGCCGTTTTCTTTTCGTGGTTCTTCCGTTTTCACCGGTTCTCCCTCTTCTGCCTCTTCCTTCAGAAGCTTGTTGACCTCGGGCTTTTTCTCCTCTTTTTCTTTCTTCTCCTTACCCTTCTTACCGACAATTCTCTTCATGATCAAATTGAAAATGAAGGCTGCCAGAACTATCAGGACAATGAATATCGCCAGTTTCAGGATTTTCTTTATCAGTGTATTGGTATCAACTATAGCATAAACAGCTTCCTCACCGTCCATGTCCACTTCGACATAACTTCCGATCTTTTTGGAAGAAGTATCCTTCCACTTTCCATCCTTATAAATCTTTACTATAGGATTCTTGTAAGGACTGTAAAGTCTGATCTTCCTGTCTGCAGATTGAATATAGGAACCCTCATGAACATTGATCCGATATACCACCGCTTCTCTCTCGGTGAGTGGCATCTCGGTATTATATGAAGGCTCGTCGACAACCTGTGCATCGATATAAGCATCATCCCCGTAGCTTCCGCCAAGAATCGCTATCGGCTTTCCGGATTCATCATCCTTTCCTTCACTCTCGATTGCTTTGTTTGTGGCAACATATTCACCTGTTAAAATATAGGTTCCTTCCATGACCAGATCGGATACATCCGGCCATTTTACATAGTAACCTTCCCTAAGCTCTTCCTCAGGGAACTCAAGATTGGCAAGGCTCTCTCCATAAGCAAGCTCCTGCTCACCGATTCTTATACCTTCTACCTCAAATATAACCTTAAGATGTCTGAAAGCATCACCTATTCCGTCCTTTTCTAAAAATTTCTTGTACTCCACAGGCTGCGCAATAGCTTCAAAGTTTATGTCATCAATTCCACCGACCTTGTTCTCGACAAAATAGTTGCCGCTGATATTATCAAGCTTTGCCTTCCTTGTTTCGGAGTCGGAATTAACTATTCCTGCTATTGAACCGAATCTTTCACTCGGCTCCTCGTGCCATGTCGCCATGGCATTACAGCCCGTTATGGTCGTTCCGTAGCCGGTTATTCCGCCCACATACTTATTGCCTTCAAGGAGGCATAGAGAATCACAGTCCCGAATAATGGACATTGACTGCCCTGCAATTCCGCCCGTATAACTTCCTTCCGTACTTCTGGCGTAGCCGATACCCTCGCAGTTTGACACAATTCCCTGCGCCATGTATCCGACGATAAGTCCCGCCCCGTCCTTCTTTGACTCAACCGTTGCATCATTCGTGCACTCGAAGATAATGTTCTTAAGAGTATATTTACTTCCTCTTCCGATATTCAGATTGCCGGCTGCATTCTCCTCGGGATCCTCCTCGTCAATTGCCATGGAGCCCGCAATTCCGCCTATATCAATGTCTCCCTTGACCGTGCCCTTATTCTTGGAACTGTCAACACGGCCTGTTCTCGCCTGCTGTATATCTTCATCCGATACATCAGTAAAAACAGACGCATCATCGTTATAGATGATATCCAGTCTGTCAGACAGAATATGGTAGATTTCGTTAACCTGATCGTTTACCGCTGCCAGGTTGGCATTGAGCGTGTGGGAAGTGGACTTCCCATCCTGGTTTATATTTTCTATAGAACCCGATATTCCTCGCAGATTCGCATGCAGTGAATCAAGGCTTGCATCCCAGTCGCTTCCAAGTCCCGAAAGTCTCAGCTTTTCCTGAGAATTCAGATAATCAATAATACTTCTGGTGCAGTTTGTTGCTTCACGAAGCTCGCTTTCCGCATCCTGCAGCGCATGAATCGCATTCTCGGTTTCTCCGATAACAGCGTCCGTAGCAGAGCTCGCGTAGGGTTTATAGGTCTCAAGAATAGTGGACGCTCCGCCAAACATTCCGGATACGTTGCTTCCCGTCTCGGATGCAAGCTGCTGAAGCTCGGCAAGATAAGCATTCAGCTGCGCCTGCTCTTCAGCTGTCAGCTTCCTCAGCTTTCTGTTTCCGTTTTCATCATAGACATAATTACCGTTCGCATCAGTCTCATACATTAAACGGTTAATGGCTTCCGACAGACTCTCCATCCTCTGAGTCTTCTCGTTAGTGTTGGCCATTTTGTCATAGATATCTCTTTCACTGCTCTCGATCGCATCTCTGTCTTCATCCGAAAGCTCGCCCTCGACGTTGATGTTCTCGATAGCTCTGGCTAGCGCATTATTAAAGTAATACATCTTATCCGACGCACTTGACATATGATCAAGTACCCCGGGGATATTCTGCATAACATATTCAAAGCGCTCAATTACAGCATTAACAACACGGACATTGGCATTTACAGAGGTTGTCAGTTCTCCCGTAAGTGCGCGGCCGTCATCCACAACTCCGTTCGCGTAGCCGGTCAGATCAGTGACATCAGAGGAAATGACATCCACATCTCCGTCCATATCCGTGAGAGTTTTATTAACAAGGTCGTGAAGCTTATCAGCTGCTTCAGGAAGTGTCTGGATATCCTCCGGCTCAAGGTAAGGTTCCATCTGACCGACGATTCCGCCGATATCCTTTCTTCCGTAGATAATTCCCATGTTTTCACAGTAGGACACGATGCCCATCTGTCTTCCGACAATTCCGCCTACATTGTAGCCAACATGCTCATAGCCGATGTTTCCTTTATTCTTACACCTTGCGATATTTCCTTTTGAGTAGCCGGCAATTCCTCCGGTATCAATACCTGAGCGAATTTTCGTCTCATCACTGCTGTCTGAGGAAATGGACTGGATTATACTCTCGCCCTTCTCATCATCCTTTACAACCCACTCAGCGTTATCATTTATACTTCCGTTATTGACGGATTCCGATACTATTCCGTAATTTTTGCCGGTGATTCCTCCTGTGTAGTAATACCCCGATACATGAGCATCATTTGTACACCCGCTTATAAGACCGGTGTTTTCATTGATGGCTGCTATTGCGCCAACTGTATTATTGCCCTCCAGAATTCCGTTGTAAGTGCAGTTTTTGATAATGCCGAGATTCATTCCGCAGATTCCGCCGGTAAATTTCAGCTCATCCTTCATTCTGACTTCACCGGATACATTCAGATTCTGCACTATACCGTTTATTCCTATATATCTGAAAACTCCCGTAATATAGGGATCTTCGGCATTACTGTATCCTTTTATCTCATGACCTTCGCCATTGAAGATTCCGTTAAAAAACGGGATCATCTCAAAATCGGAGCCGGTAAGATCAATATCTGTCTTAAGGCTGACTGTCTTATCAAGAGACCATGCATCGCTCTTACAATTCTTTGAAAACTCAAGGAAATCCTCAAGACTTTCAATGGAAATACTCTTATAAACAATTTCCACCGGTTCATCTTCACCGGCAGCCGCATCTCCGGATGTGACTTCAGAGCCTTGGCGAAGCCTTATCTGATACGCCTCCTCATCGGCAAGCTCATCGCTGCTTTCCTTCTCGCTCTTTTCAAGCATGGAAGTAGTGGCTTCACTTTTAACCCTGTTTCGAAGCCCCTCTATCAGCTCATTTTCAAGTTCATTTATTGCACTTGCATCTATGTGCGATGTGCCTGCAAAAACAGCAAACGCCAGTACAGATGCAGCCAGTTTTTTCAGAATGAGTCCGGAATTTTTCTTTTTCATGCGTTCTCCTCCTCATTCACAGCGTCTCTGCCCTCAAGAAGCTTTTCGAGGTCCTCCGCGGTAATCCTGGTCGCATCAAGTCTCTCAAGATTACCACTCTGGATGAAGGCTCTCACATCGCCTCTTACAACGGCATGCATCTCACCTATAACCGTTCCGTTGATCTGTCCCTCTATTATGCCGTCAACTCGCATAAGGCCGGTATCGCGCTCCATGGTAAGAGGCAGCGTAACAGCGAATGAAGTTTTGTCTATAATACTTGCTCCTATAAGAAGTATCTGGGGCAGTACGAACATTACCAGAATAATGGATATGACCGTTCCCCGTCCGAGGCACTGTCCGATGCCGCATATAGCGCCATCCGAAGTCAGCTGTCCGATTGCAAAGCCTGCAAGCGCCAGCATTGATCCCGAAGTAATAATTGTAGGGAACGCGAAGTTCATAGTCTCAATTATCGCATCCTTATGGGACATCTTATCCTTGAGTTCCATAAATCTTCCGGAAATAACAATCGCGTAGTCGATATTTGCACCCATCTGAATTGAGCTGACAATCAGGTAGGTCATGAAGAAAATATTGTTGTTTTCAATGGTCGGGAACGCAAAGTTGATCCAGATAGCTCCCTCGATTACCAGGATAAGGAGCACCGGCATACCCGCTGACTTAAAGGTAAACAGAAGGACTACCAGAACCGCCAGAATTGATATAACGGTAACCACGGTATTATCCACCGAGAAGGTCTTCTGAAGGTCAAACTGGCTGGTGGCTTCACCGATTACCAGAATTTGACCCTCATAAAAATTGTTCGCCATGGTGTGCATCGAATTAAGGAAATTAAAGGTTTCCTCGCCCTCCTGGGGGAGATTTAAATACACAAGAATTCTGCTGTAGTTTTCACCCTGCAGCTGTTTTTTGACGATATTCATCTGCTCATAAGCATCATCAAGCTTTTCCTGCATGCTCTCATCCAGCGTTACATATCCCTCATCCACCTCATCGTGGAGGAACATAATCATATCAATAAGAGGAACTCTGTAGGTTGATAGTCCGTTCACAAGCTTTGCGTAATTCTTGTCGTTTACCGCATAGGCCATGTAAAGAAGCTCTGCCACCTCATAGTCAAGCTCCAAAAGTTCGGAAAACTCTCTCACTGTCAGCTTATCCGCAAGGCAGTAACCACCCATAGCTTCGATGTTGGCAAGGCCCTGCGCGGACTTTACCTCCTCACACTTGAGATAGGTCTGAATCAATCTCTTTTCCTTATCATAATTGCCTGCGGGAACCACCACCGCAACCACATTTGAGTCCCCAAAGGTATCGCTTATGAGTTCGCTCGCTATCTGTGTTTCATTCTTAATGGGTGTCTCGACCTTGGAATAGCCATAGACAAACGGACATTTATTCTGAACGATAAATGCCCCTATGATAAGCACCAGGAAAATCGGCGGCACTATAAATCTTGTAAAGAAATCGAATTTTCCAACGAATGGAATCTTGGGAACAAAGCTCTTGTGCCTTGTCTTATCCATAAGCGATCCGAATATCATGATAAGACCGGGCATAAGAAGGAATACTGCAACAAGGCTTAGAACAATAGCCTTGATAAGGCATATAGCCATATCGCGCCCAATGCCGAACTGCATGAACATCATGGCAACAAGACCGCCAATGGTGGTTAGGGAACTTGAGGAAATCTCAGGAATTGCTTTACTGAGGGCTATGATATCCGCTTCTCTGATAGGCAGATTTTCATGCTCCTCTTTATATCTGTTACAGAAAATAACCGCATAATCGATTGAAAGCGCAAGCTGAAGTACGATTGTAACGGAATCGGATACAAAGGAAATTGTCCCCAGAATGAAATTAGTACCGGCTGACATTACGGCCGCAGCTCCAAAGGTAAGAAGCAGCACCGGTATCTCCGCATAGGTCTGCGAAGTAAGAACCAGAACCACAAGCACAATAACCACAACCAGTGCACTTACGGTTTTCATCTCCTTGGCGATGGTCTCTGCAGAGGCGTTACCCATTGTGGTCGACACAAAAATATCGTAGGAAGAGAGCATCTCTTTTATCTCTTCGAGTCCCTGAAGCGCCCTTTCATCCTTCTCTTCGTACTTAAAAGTAACGTCAAAGAGCGCGGAAAAATTGTTGTAATGATCCGGAGTCTCGTCAAACTGAAGCATCGAGACGTCACCGCGGGCACGAATATCCTCTGCCAGTTTTTCAGCGTCCTCATAGACAATATTGGACACCATAATCTTGGCAGATCCGTAGGTTGTAAACTCTTTTTCCATGAGATCTAGACCGATACTGGTCTCAAAGGAGTCGGGAAGATAAGCCGAGAGCGCATTCTCGACCTTTACCATCCCCGACGCGATAGCACAGAAAATCAGAACAATTCCGAATATCAAAAAGAAAAGGTTACGTCTGTCTACGATAAAGGTCGCAACCTTGATCATGACATTGTCATCTTCCTTCTGAACAGAAGCCTTAGAACGAACTTCTCCGTGTTCAGCCATATTCAATTCCCCCTCAAAGCTTTTACATACAACAAAAAAGTCAGTTAACAGCTATAGTACTATGATACCACAAACTCGCATCAATTCGTTAAAAAACGAATTAAAAAAGCCGCTTCTTCCGCTTTTTTTGCGGCATCCTCGGCGCTGTCGCCCTCTGCTATCACATGCCCCCATCTGTCACCGCTGCTCTTTAGCATAGTGGCCTCATCTCCGGGCTTTTTATAGATGACAACTTCGGTAACACCGGGCATCTTTTCGGCTTCTTCAACGCCTGTAACCGACAAAATGGTCTTAGCCGCATCACCGGTTTCTCCGGATTCACTGACAGCCTCTTTCGCAAACAAAAATCTTATGGCTGAGCCGGCATTCTTGGTACTCTGCCACTTTACCTCTTCCCCAAGTGTCGAGGACAGACAGCAGTCAATAAGATCAACTCCCGTGGAGAGCGGCACCAGCTTAGATGTGATAAAATCACCGCCAAGGCGTGCTGCTATCTCAACAAGCTTCGCTCCGTCCTTTGTGACCTTAATCTCTGTGTGGGATGGACCGTTTTCTATTCCAACTGCTTCTATCGCTGCCCTTGCTACATTCCTGATATCCTCCTGAACAGCTTCCGGAAGTCTCGACGGTTCGGTGTGTCCGGTCTCTACGAAGAAGGGAATCTCTGTGACCATTTTATCCGTTATGGTGATGATATGTGTCTTCCCATCAACTGTGAAGGACTCCACACTGACTTCAGGCCCCTCCATGAATTCCTCCAAAAGGACCTCTCCGCTTCGTGAGTATTCCTTTGTGTAGGCATAGATTTTTAAAAGCTCATCCTCTGCGGTACTATTCTTATCTACAAGCACCACTCCCCTGCTGGCTGCATTATCCGCGGGCTTACATACAAATCTCTCGCCGAGCTTCTTTGCGGCCTCAAGAAATTCTTCTTCCCCTGAAACCACATGGAACTCCGGAATCGGTACTCCCTTTTCCTTCATGCGTCTTCTCATGGCTGCCTTATCCGTTGCGCAGATGGCATTTTCATAAGCAATATCATTTTTCCTTCCTAGCTGTTCATTAACCCAGGACACGGTCCTTACGGGCATATCGCTGGTTGAAGTGATGATATAGTCAGGTTCATGCTTCTTTGCGGCTTCAAGCACCGCTTCCTTATCAATCGTGCTTATACATAAAAACTCGTCGGCATCCTTTATTCCGACTGCCTCGGGATCGTAGTCCAGCGCATAGACATACAGTCCTTTTTCCTTAGCTTTTTTTATGGCAGGCACCTGAAGTGCACTCGCTCCCAGTATAAAAATCTTTTTCATCGTAGTTACATCTCCGTCAGTACTTCCGCAATTCTGTCAGCACCCTGTCCGTCTATAAGCTTTTTCAGCTTTCCTGATATTTCAAGGCGCTGTGAAGTGTCCATAGATAACACTTCCTCAAGATATCTGAGTATGGCTGTCAGCGTCTCATTGGCATCGTCTCTGAAGTCACCCGCATAAGGTATGTAGCCCTCATTAGCAAAAAACAGCGCATCTGGCTCCTGATTTTCCGCAAACACATAGCTCACGGATAGAACTCCCACCGCACACAGCTCATAAAGCGTCGTCCCCGCAGGTGTTATCGCCACATCGCAGGAACTCATGATGTCCGCAACATTCGATACATTCTGATGAAGGACAACATAGCCGTCCTCGATAAACTGCTGGATCTTCTCCGTGACACGATAAAATCTTCCCGCGAGAAGGTGAATCTTTTTATCCCTGCTTCCCAAAAATCCAAGCTCGTTATCCCTTAAAATTGCGGAGACAATAATCTCGGAAAGCCCCATGGTATCTGCGCCTCCGGTAGTCAGGAAAATATTGTTAATCTCACCCTTATTGTAGCCGTAGGTTCTGTGAGCACCTTCGAAAGCCTCAGCATTTTCACTTGCGACAAGATCAATGTTTTGCAGGATCTCCCCATCTGTTCCGTATCTATTAGAATCCCCGGTTATTCCTGTGCCCCCGCTTCTCCCACTTTGTCTCACGAACTGTTCTCTGATGGGGATATACTTGGTTCCCAAAAGGAGTTTAGGTGCATTGCCCTCGTAAAACTCTTCGTAGCCAAGTCCCGGTGCTCCCGGACTGTAATTTAGAAGAACCGAAGCCGGGTATTGTTCCTTTTGCATGTCGTCTATGTACATCGTTCTGATACCATTGGACTCCAGCATTCGGATATACTCGGGCGTAGCATAATAGCTGTCAACAAGCATGCGATTAATCCCCTCTTCATGCAGAAAATCAAGAAGAGCAATTATCTCCTGTTCCATGTTTCGCCAGTTCGTCTCAAGAATCTGATATTCAAACTCGTCCTTTATGTAGGGCACAATATTATCATCCGCAGACACAAAAACGACAAAGCATCCCAGCTGCAGGAGACTGTGTGCTATTGTCCTGCAGCGCATGATATGCCCTGTCGCCACTATTTCATTTGCATCTACGCGAATTGCAATCTTATTCAATACAGCTCCAATCCAGCGGTGTTCCGCGTGTCAGCTTTTGCTTTGCTTTTTTTCCGAGGACCTCTTCATAATACTTGGGCTTCATGCCCTGAATGTTATAGGATCTGATACTGCGCACGTTTATATCCGTAAGCACCTCGCCCTCTTCAACATCCTCTACTATGAAAAGTGATCTGCGGTTGGTGTACTCTCCCGCCTCAGCCTCTGTCGGTCCGTAGAAAATCTGTCCGAGTGCCAACTCCGCATCGTGAACACCCTTTACCATGTCGGCGAATTCCTGCGGCTCCATGGAAAAAGCTGAATCCGCGGAAGGAATATTTCTGTCCAGACAGAAATGCTTCTCAATGACCACAGCCCCGAGCGCCGCTGCTGCTATCGCTGCGGTCCCGCCCATCGAGTGGTCCGAAAGACCTATCGGCACCCCGAATTTTGCTCTCATATCAGGTATGGTTCTGAGATTGAGATCTGAAGATACTGTGGGATACACACTACAGCACTTAAGCAGAATGATGTTGTCATTACCCTCGGATCTGATGGCATCAACAGCCTCTCTTATCTCCTCCTCGGAGCCCATTCCGGTTGACATGATTATGGGCTTACCGGTTCTCGCGATATACTTTATAAGCGGAATATCCACCAGCTCGAAGGATGCGATCTTGTAGAACTCTTCGCCAATGTTTTCAAGATAATCTACCGAAGTCGTATCAAAGGGTGTGGAGAGAAAATCAACCCCGCACTCCTCGCACTTTTTCTTTATGGGTTCCATCCACTCCCAGGGAGTATAGGCCTCCTTATAGAGGTCGTGAAGATTGTAGCCGTCCCATAATCCGCCGTGAATCTTGAAAGCCTCGGCATCGCAGTCTATGGTGATGGTATCCGCTGTATAGGTCTGTGTTTTCAGACAGTCTGCGCCGGCCTTTGCAGCCGCTTCAACAATCTGAAGGGCATTATCAAGAGAGCCGCCGTGGTTGGCGCTCATCTCTGCGATTATATAGGCGCGATTTTTGTTTAAACATTCTTGTAGTTTCATATGAGTCCTCTTTCCCCTCATCCGTCAGCTTCGCTGACACCTTCCCCCCAAGGGGAAGGCTTATATTTTTTCTTCTCCCAAGGGGAAGGCATATTATTTCAGTATCCCCTGCTCTGTAAGGAAACGGTACTTCAGCTCCGCCAGTAACCAGTCGCTCTCGTTATCGATGTCCTGTGACTCCACCGGGTCAATGATGTAGGGTATGGACTTCTCCATGGTCGTATCCTTCTGAATTCTGAAGGCATCGTTTCTGAAAATGTAGAACTGTCCGCATTCGTGATACTGTTTCTGAAGATCCTGGCTTCTGGTGGTCGCATACTCAGGATGAAGCATCTTCACAAGTCCCTTATCATCTATGAAAAGGCCTCTCTGAGGAGGATAGGAAAATTCCTGCATTGGAACAATTGACTCCGCTCCTGACTTTACAAGCTCATCCATTGCTTCCTTTAATTTCCTTGCAGTTACAAAAGGCGCTGTAGGATAGATGCAGCAACCGTATTCAAAACTCTGTCCTCTCTTTTCATATTCATCAAGAACTTCAAGAAGAACATCTGCGGTTGTGGCAGTGTCGTTTGAAGTCTCTGCTGATCTGAAAAACGGAACTTTCGCTCCGGCCTTCTTTGCAATCTCCGCAATCTCCTCATCATCGGTGGATACCATGACTTCGTCGAAGATTCCGGACGCAAGAGCTGCCTCTATGGAATAATTTATTATCGGTTTGCCGCAAAATTCTTTTATGTTTTTACGTGGTATGCGTTTGCTGCCACCACGAGCAGTTATTATTGCAATTGCGCTCATTTTCTGTAATACTCCACAATCTTAGTCACCGCTGCTATAACATTCTCCGCATCCTCATCGGTCATGGCTGCATAAAGCGGTATCGTAATCATCTCATCATAGAGCTTCTCTGCATTCGGGCAAAGACCCTTTTTATATCCCATCTTCTCATAATAAGGGAAATAGTAGGTCGGGATGTAATGTACGTTGCAGATGATATTTTCAGCTCCTAGAGCATCGAAGAACTCTTTTCTTCCGATTTTCAGCTTCTCAGGAACAATCCGGAGTATGTACAAATGTCTGCAGGAATCGGAGTTCTTGTCCTCTTTCTGCACGAAGAGCTCCGGCATCTTAGAAAAAGCATCATCATACTTTTTCCTTATAGCCTTCCTTCTCTCCACAAATTCGGGAAGTCTGTCAAGCTGGCTGCAGATAAGTGCTGCCTGCATATCGGTAAGTCTGTAGTTGGGCGCAAGAAGGAGCTGCTCGTAGTACCACGGGCCGTCGCTCTCGTGCTCCATAAGGGATTCATCCCTTGTGATTCCATGGGTACGAAGAAGGATCAGCTTTTTATATAACTCCTCATCATTTGTGACTATTGCGCCACCCTCACCGCCTGTTATGGTCTTCACAGCATGAAAACTGAAGGTTGTCATATCAGCCAGTGTTCCCACATGAACTCCGTTATATTTTGTACCGATTGAATGCGCCGCATCCTCGATCATTACAAGGCCATGCTTGTCGCAGATATCCCTTATTGCCTGAAGATCAGCTGTCTGGCCGGTGTAATCCACAGGAATAACTGCCTTGGTTTTATCGGTGATCTTCCTTTCAACATCTGCGGGATCTATCTGATAGGTCTCCGGATCGATATCAGCAAAAACCGGTCTGCCACCGCAGTAAAACGCACAGTTGGCACTGGCCGCAAAGGTAATGGGAGTTGTTATAACCTCATCACCCTCACCGACTCCGGCAGCGAGACATGCGATATGAAGTGCTGCAGTATCATTGCTTATAGCGACCGCGTACTTTGCTCCTGTTATCTCGCAAAGCTTCCTCTCCATCTCAGTGATGGCAGGACCTGTTGTGAGATAGTCACTTTTTAATACCTCAACAACCGCTGCGATATCCTTATCATTTATGTCCTGATGCGAATAGTATAATTTTTTGTCCCTAACGGGCGAACCCCCGCAAATTGCAGGGATTCCGTTTTTATCATTATTCATTTTATACTCCGAATTTAGTGGTCTACTGCCTCGTGCAGTCTTGCCTTGATATCTTCGACACTCATCCACTCTGTGTTATTGCCTGAACTGTAAGAGAATCCTTCCGGAACCTTCTTACCTGCAGGATCAGGGGTCTGTCTGTCATTGAAGGTAACCTGAGGATATACGATAAAGTGCTTATCAAACTCGTAGGTAAAAGGAGCATCCTCCACTGTTACCATGATCTCATCAAGCTTCTCACCCGGACGGATTCCGATCTCTTTTGTTGCGATTCCGGGGCACATAGCCTCTGCCAGATCTGTAACCTTGAAGGAAGGAATCTTGCTGATGAAGGTCTCTCCACCCTTTGCCTCGTTAAGAGCCTTGAGTACGAGCTCAACGCCCTCGGGAAGGCTTATCCAGAATCTTGTCATTCTGTAATCGGTTATAGGAAGCTCTTTTTCACCCTTCTCAATAAGGTTCTTGAAAAGCGGAATGATTGAACCGCGACTTCCCGCAACATTACCGTATCTTACAATCGAGAAATTGATGTCCTTATTTCCGGCATAAGCATTAGCTGCGATAAACAGCTTATCTGAAACCATCTTGGTTGCACCATAGAGATTCACAGGGTTAACAGCTTTATCTGTACTGAGCGCAACTACACGTTTAACGCCTGTATTGAGAGCTGCATTAATTACGTTCTGCGCACCGTTAACATTGGTCTTTATAGCCTCGTCCGGATTATACTCGCAAGCAGGCACCTGCTTAAGTGCAGCGGCATGGATTACATAGTCAACACCCTCCATAGCGCGCTCCATACGGGCACCGTCCCTTACATCACCGATGAAAAATCTCATCTGATCAGCGTGCTCTTTATACACCTTCTCATTGGCCATAGTATATTGCTTATACTCGTCACGTGAATACACAATAATCTTCTTTGGATTATAGTTCTCGAGAAGATACTCGGTAAAGCAATGTCCAAAAGAACCGGTTCCTCCTGTTACAAGTATGGTTTTATCATCTAATTTCATTTTTTACCTCTTTTCAAAGCATAATTCTAATAGATTATACTATAATCAAGGAATTCCTACAAATTATTGCATCTCATATACGGTCCACATATCCTTCTGCGATATCTTCCCGCACCATGACAAAGTCGGATTCCCCTTCATCAAATTATTCAGTATCTCATCCCTGTTTTCATGATCCGCAGCATATATTGCAAGTATATCCGCGTTCGCAATTTCACTGTCTGTTATAGCCTCCGTATTATCCGCGTCAACATAGTAGAGCTTGTCATACACCAGCAGCTCATCCGTAAGTCTCCAGATATTATCCGGAGTTGCACTGTTATAAATAACCACAGCCTTTGCATCCTGGACCTTCATATCTTCGGAGAATTTGATTCTATCCTTGTCCTCCGGATATAGGAAAAGAACATTCCGGTCTATGAAGAGTCCTTTTGCTGTAATAAGTGCAAATATTAAAAAGGTACCCAAAACCGGTATTGCTATTTCTTTTATTTTTCTGGCTCCCACAATGACTCTCAGTCCGATTCTTGTGAAATAGACCGCAAGTAAAAGTATTATCGGATAAATCGGCATCTCATAACGGTTTGAAGTATCGCCAAGAAGAAGTGCGGTTTTGGCAACCACAAAAAAATAACCCGCCGAGGCCGCAAAAAGGCTTCGGATATTTGCGATATGGAGTTTGTCTTTCTCTCGTTTTATTCTAAGGAAAAAGAACAGTCCTATCAGAGCAATTACTATCATCACGATAATAAGCCATACCATACCTGACATAAGGTAATCATTTGCAAGGCCAATAAAAAATCCGAATCGCTCTATGATATTGGAGCCATCTGCAAAGGCAGCCTGGGCCTCCTGTCCCCTATACCCCCTGAAGATATGTGAAAGTGACGCCGGATATACAAGAACGGCGCAGCCAAGAGCAAACGCGCAGCCGATACCATATACCAGAATGTATATTAACCGCTTTGCCATAGATGCAGCCTGCCGGATAAACTCACTGTTCTTTGGCATGAGGAACAGGAACCATATTCCGAACGCAAGCCCCATCATTACCATGAAAATCAGGAAATAGTATTGTGTTAGAAATCCCAGGAAACTTATGGCAGCAATGTTCAAAACTCTTCTTACGAATTTACTCTTAAAGTTTTTGTCAAAGGGCTTTGCGAGAGTATATCCTGTTATCTCGCTTCCATCGTAATATTTTTTTATAAGATTTATCAGTCTCATGTGACACAGCGCCGAAGCGAGCACGAAAACCGTGAGCCACATATACATCCTTATAAACATCACACAGGATATCGTCATGGGATTAAAACCGTAAGCAAACATCAGGATAAGCCTTAATCCCTTGCTCATGCCCACACTTTTCGCAAGACTGTTTAACAGAAAGAAACTTATTATGAACGCAATTATATTGACGATAAGCCCCTGCCACTTTGAAAAGACCTCCGGTGTCAGTGAACAAACCGTATGAAGCATATCATAAAAAAGCGGAGGATGGACATCCCAGGACTGCACAAGATGAACGAGTCCGTAATTAAATCCCTCGCCCTTTTTCACTACAAACTCATCCCGAAGAGTATCTGTATCCACCCATTCCCTGTCAGGATAGTAGAACCCCAAGCTTCTGTTTGTAGAAAAATATGAATAATACTCATCCTGATGAAATCCCTCTTTTTGTACGCCAAAAAAGCAGATAGTAACTATCTGCAAAACCAGGATAACCAGTAAAAGTAAGTTGTATTTTTTTGCGATTATTTTCATCAAAGTCCTCGAATTTTAGCGTGCACAACCCTGATTGTTTTTGGTGCTATTACAAAAAGAGTAAGATATGTCTTATCCCTTTTAGTCATATACTCATTATTATAGATGTTACTTATATGCTTTCTCAAAAAGCCCACCACGTTCTTTTTATAGAAACGGTTATGGCGATTCATCTTACTGATCGGTATGTGCAGCAGATAATCAAGCCTCTGAATGAGGCAGAATCGCATAGCTTCTTCCTTAAGTTCAGGGAAGTTCTTTTTAACAAGATTTCTTGCAACATCCGAATTTCTTACTATATCCGTAAATACCGGCGGGAAGTAATCCTTCTGATCAGCTTTCTTTCTTGAGTTACTTCCGCTTCTGTAAAAAACATGATAATACTGCTGCGGAAGAATGACGAGCTTCTTCACTCTTTTCAGCATGTGTATCATGAGATAAAAGTCCTCGTTAAGCTCACCCTCCGGGAAGCCTTTGCACTCTCCCTGAAAAAGCTTCCTGCTTGTCAGCTTGGTACAAAATGAGGCGTCACCCGTATGCATAAGAAGTGTCCTCATATGCTCAGCACCGGTCACAGTGTTTTCCGTAACAGGCGGGATGCAGACATCCGGAAGTCTTGTACCATCCTCTGCAATCTCATCCCTTGAAATCTGAGCCATCAGAACAGGTTCCTTTTCAGTGCTGTTTTTGATTATGGCTTTCATCAAGGTCTCATACATATGCGGGTCCACATAGTCATCCGCATCGACAAAACCTATATAATCGCCGGTTGCAGCACTGAGTCCCAAATTTCTCGCCTTACTGCTGCCGCCGTTATCCTGGTGGAGCAGGAGGATGCGTGGTTTTTCTCCGGCTGCTGCGTTACTGCTATCCTGCGTGGAACTATCTTTTCCGTCAGCATTAAAACCATGTGAGTCAATGTAATTCTGGACACGAGCGTAGGTATCATCGGTAGAGCCGTCATCCACAACTATGATCTCCAGTAGTTCATCGGGGTAAGTCTGGGCACAGACTGACTCTATGCAGCGGATTATAAGGTCTTCTATGTTATATGCGGGTATGATTATGGTGATTTTCTTTGTAAACAAATTGTATTCTCCTGTCCCCTCATTCCAGGTGATTGTCTTCCTTGAGGGTTCGGATGAAGCCCGGCGCTTTAAGCACCTTCGCGATGCTCATGGGGCCATCCTTAGGCGTATTGTAATTCGTGCCGCCGGTAATGCTCTTACAAAATGAAAGGAGTCTTTCTGCCGCGCATTTTGCATTCCAGGTAGTCTCGATCGTTTTATAGGCATTTTTCTGAAGGGCACGTTTTTCTTCGGTTGATAGATTTATGAAATCTGTGAGTTTTTTCCTAAGTTCATTCTCATCGCAGTTATCAAAGGTAAGTCCGTTTACGCTGTCCTCTATGAGGTAGGGCACAGCTCCGGCTTCAGACGATGCAATAACCGCGCAGGCGCTGTTCATCGCTTCATTTACCACTGCTCCCCAGCCCTCGAGATAATTGCTGCCAAAGATGAATACATGGCTTTTTTCCATGATATCACGCACTTTGTCGGGATTCACAGCTCCATGCAGGGTGATATTTGCCAAAAGCTCTTTTTGCCGTATTTCTTTCGAAAGGGCTATGGCAAGCGGTCCGTCTCCGACCACATCTATATGGAAATCCATTCCCTTTTCTCGCAGTATTTCTGCAGCTGTTATCGCAAATTCAGGATGCTTTAACTTGATAAGTCTTGATGCAAGGCAGATCCTAAGCTGATCGCCATCCTTATAAAGCATCCCGTCAAGCTCTTCATCCGTATATTGCCTGAGCGGAGGATAATATCCCCATTTATACATCTTCCCGGGATAAGCACCTATAAGGCTAAAGTCTCCCGAGACATACGCTCCTGCGCAGAGCATATATACCGGCGAATTCTTGTATTTTATATGCTCCTCGTATTTTGCTTTTAAACCTCTTGGGGAAATTGCCTTCCATCTTCCCTCGCGGTAGACTCTTTCACTGACGCGAATCACTGGTTTTCCGGAGTCGAGTCTTTCTTTTATAAGTCTCTCCGTAAGGCTCGCCTTGTCTTGACCGGTCCAACCGAGCATAAGTACATCGCAGTTGTTTATAAGCGCTGCGCATGCATCCTCATCCTCATACATTCTGTGAACATAAGGGATGCTGTCCGTATCAGAATTCCATCCCAGGTTTCGTCGTCCCTCCTCCATGGGCTGTGTCTCTATGAAAGAGAAACCATCGCCTATGCGGGAGTACATCTCATCACAAAAGGGAATCTGGTGGTGGTTTATGAAGTTTGAGATAAAGGTGATATTTAATCCTAGCAATTTATGTTATACCCCTCATCCGGCACTTCGTGCCACCTTCCCCCAGTGGGGGAAGGCATATTATTCTTCATCTATCCCCCAAGGGGAAGGCATATTATTCTTCATCTATCCTCCAAGGGGAAAGCATATTTCTTTATATATCTCCACGAGCCGCTTGAAGTTGGCGGCGGGATCGTGGGTTATCATCGCGTGCTTGCGGGCGTTATCGCCGTACACAGCTGCAATGACCGGTTCTCGGAACATCTGCCTGATACATTTTGCCAGGTCTTCCGGATTTCCTGCTTCAAACAAAAGTCCGTCCACATTTTTCTCAAGCATATCCGGGATTCCGCCGGTATCGGCAGCAACCACAGGCACTCCGAGAAGCATGGCCTCTGCCATGGAATTGGGCGAGTTTTCCAGAATCGAGGGACAAATAAACAGGTTGCACTTAAGAAGTTGTTCCTTCATCTGCTCTGCAGAGAGCTTGCCCAGCATCACAACCTTGCCGCCAAGTCTGCCTCTTCTTATAAGTCTCTTTAAGTATTTACCATAGGCTGAAATTCTGATAGCCATGGGATACTTGCTCTTTCCCGAGGAATTCTTCTGCTCGTCGGGAATAGTAACTGTCTTCCTTCGTATCTTGCCGATGACACTGTTTCCCGCAACATATATCTTAGTATCAGGAAACTCCTTAAGTATCTCAGGAACCGCTTCCAACACAAAATGAAATCCCTTCAAAGGATAATCTCCCTGTGACAGAAAGATACTGTGCGGAACCGTATTTACAGCTCTCCAAGCATCCTTATAGAAAGTGGGACGCATCGTTTCATTCATCTTGTGATATTTTGCAGTGGGATTTATTTTCGAAGTTGTCTCTTTATCAAAACCGGTTCTCCCCGTAATATGTCCGGTGAGTTTAATGGCTTCTATCTCGTTTTCCGCGCGCTTTGCAAACTTCTCCTTTTGCTGCAAAAGCGAATCATTTTTGTATTTATCACGGAAAGTCATATCATTACAGACACTCTCCGGAAGGTTCGCCATATACACCTTTTCTATCTCGCTGCAAAGCCCCTGTATCCCAAGAAGCGTCCTCTCAGGCTTGCCAAAGGCTCTGATCGCAGCAAGGCTGTGCGGGAACTCTGTCCCGAACACATGGATAAGATCAGGTTGAAAGCTCTCATAGATCTCCTTAAACCTGTCCTCCAGATTCTCATTGTATATCTCAGGCGCATTAAGATTTTCGGAAAAGCCATAAAAGCTCACATTTTCAATTTTCACAGCATCCCTGCCCATATCCTCTGCGGGAAATGCCACACCCAGTGTGATGTTGCAATTTTCCTTTCCCATAAGGATCTTATCGTAGGCACCTGAGAGCCATCCCTCACGGTCCGACCATGCAAGTCCTTTCGCCTTTGCAAAAGCAGGGAGCATGATGTTACACACCCATAAAACTTTCATATCTTCCTCATTTAATGCCTTTTAAGCTTATATACCAAACTCTTCACCTTGTTATAAGCTCCTGCCGTTTTCGGGTTTTCCGCAATTTTCGTCCTCAGCGGAGCCAGTGTCAGTTTTCTTATAAGATCAAATTTCTGTATCTGCTTCTTCGAAAGGTAGAGATGAATTATCTGCTGCCTCTCCGTCTCCGAAACCTTCCTGTTCTCTCTTGTCTCGGAAAAGCCGCCGCCCTCGTAATCTGCAATAAGCAGATTCATATAAATAGCCAGCGCCTTCTCAACATAAATGCAGCGGAGGAAGTGCTCGTAGTCAGCCCTCACCTTCCAAACAGTATCGAAGGCATATCTGTACATAAGTCTCTCATCGTAGAAGCATGCCTGATGCGACGGAACATTTCTGTAGCAGGCAAAATCATTGATCTTTGGCACCGAAGAAACCCTCTGTGAGGTTTTCATCTCATATATATCACCGTAGTAAATTGAGGGAACAATCGTACCCGAATTCTTCTCATCAAGCTTTATCTTACTGTGAACCTTTTGAAGCACCTTGCTGTTTGAAAAAATATCGCCGCAATTAAGGAAATAGATAAAGCCCGGCTCTGTATCCTTCGCCTTATTTCCTGCTTCCTCCTTAACAGCACTGACCGCAATATTCATGGCATCGTAAATGCCGTGATCCTTCCCCTTTATAAAAAGAGCTCTTCCGCACTTTTCATCATCCGAAAGGAACTCCCTGGCCTTCTCATAAGATCCGTCAGTGGAGCCGCCATCCTTAATGACAATGGAGACGTCCTTGAAGGTCTGCATTTTTATGCTCTTAAGAGTCTTTAACAGGTCCTCGCCTGCATTATATGAAACTACAATTATCGTAAAAAATGATTTTTTCATATCAACCAAATCCTCGCTCTGAAAGCGTTGCGGGCAGTTCATGGAAAAAGATAGTCTCATAGGGAAGAATTCTTACTCCATCATTTGCTGCCCCTCTCATATACATTATAAAATAAAGGACGCATCCAACTACTGTAAGAACCTTAAGCATCTGCCCCGCCTTATATCGTTTGTAATCAGGATCTGCCATAAGCATTTTTAGCAGCGCCGGCACGTATAATATCTGTGTCACCATAAAGTAATAGGTAATCCTCGAAACTGTGGGCAAAAAAGAACAGAATACATACAGCAGCAATGCACCTAGATTCGAATAAAAATAGAAGCTCAGTTTCTTATCACTTACGATATTCTTCCCAAGCACAAATACAGCTAAAAGCAGCACTGCCACGCATCTTGCTATACCTATAGCACTGGTTCCGCCGGATAAATATTCTGTTCCCTCGTAAGAAGGATACAGCTTCGTCGCCACCACCAGATATACATCCTTAAGAAAAATGCAGGAAAAGCAAAGTGCCGAAAGCACTATATACATCCATCTCTTCCACTTCATCGATGCCAGCGGATAAAGCACCAGCACTACTATCAGCGACTTGTGAAAAAGTGCCCCGCACAAAATCAGAATAATAAATCTCGGCCAGTCTCCGTTTAGACAAAAACGAATCGAATACAGCGCCACAGCCAGCGCCAGATAATATCTGACCGTACTTAAGGACTGGAAATAATATCCGAGCAACATAAACATGATAAAGCTCAGAAAAAAATCCTCAGACTGTCTGTACAGCGCAGAAAGGAAAAAGAAAACCGTCGCTGCGGCAAAAATTGCAAACACAGCCACATAATTTTCAAATCCCGACAGCGTATAGACAAACTTCGTGAGGTAATTAAACCCGGGTTCCGTCGGAACGTAGGCATTACTGAAGGTCCTGTGCATGAATTCCACATAGTTACTGTAGTCATTTCCGACATTCAGCCTTATTGCAGACACACCTGATAAAAGCACAAATAGTGAGAAAAGTCCGATTACATTTCTCACTTGCTTTCTGCTGATTCCGCGATATATGTAATTATACTGACCGCTACCTATGACTGCAGGCCTTACATCTCCGCTTTTTATCAGAAATGCGATCGCCAGAGTCACAAGCGTAAGTGACAAATAAACTATCATAACCGCTCCAGTCTTCCCTGTCTGATGCCCTTCTTCATAAGTCTGTAACACTGCCATACGGATTTTTCCCTGCACATCTCATCTCTGTGCACAAGTAAAAAGCGAAGGCTCATAGCTCCCGCAAGCGCTCCGTATAAAAAGTGATAGAGCACACCTCTGTCAAAGAAAAACTTATCATTAAATCCCGTAAACCAGGTTGATGGTCTGTCGGACTCCTCATGTCCGATTGAAACACCCGTCCTGTAAATTTTTAATCCCTTTTTCAGACAATCGTGAAGGAACAAAGAATCCTCACCGTTGCTGTACTTTGCTCCGCCTCCGAACAAAACGGAAAATTTTACATTAATCCCTTTAAGGGCAGCTGTTCTTGCCGCTATGGCGTAGGCAGGATATCTTCCGTAATTTTTCCAGGTAACCCTTGCAAAGTCTGTGTTGTGATAGGTCTGTCTCCCCTCCACCGCCTTTACATTAAACAAAAGCATATCCGCTTCGGGGTGAGAATCAAACTCGTTCTCCATAAGAGCTGTGTACCCATCATCAAGAACAATATCCTCATCAATAAACTGCAAAAGCTCGTGATCCGCATTTTTGAGAGCAAGATTTCGTGAAAGCCCAACACCTCTCTCAGCCTTGTTTATCGTCTTTATCACATGAGATTTACCCAGTCTGTCGGTATAATCATTTTCCTCGGTAAGATCCCTGTCGCACTGATTCACAATTACCGCATCCGACTGAATATTCATTTTTGACGGAAGCTCTTCCGTATCCTGCTGCACGGCAGCCACAAGCAATTGTATTCTCGACATATCAAAGTCCCAGGTATCTGCTCAAAAACTTCATATCGGCATCAACAACAACAATACCGTATATTTTGCATCCGAGCTTATTTAGAAGTGAAATAAGATGCTCTGTCATAGCACCGTTATGTTCTCCCATTTTTACGGGAATAATAACGCCGTCCACACCTGAAAGCTTCTCGCGGGATTCGTTATCATTCCCGGGAAGAGGCATCGCATTTACAGAGGGCATCTCTCCCGCAAGTCCGTTTCCTATGACCTCGGTCAGCCTCTCTGCTGCTCGCTTTGCATTATCTATTCCATCTTTATCGTCCGCACTTATGAGTGCAATCTTATTATTCGCATTAAACTTATCCTTAAATACCAGCAGCAGCTCATTTCTGAAAAACGAAGGCTCTTCCTGTCCCTTTGAACTTAGAACACCCAGAACCGGAAGGGAATATCTCCTCTCGGCGTCCTCGGGAACATATACGGTATCATCCATGGATCTTATGATCAAGAGCCCCAGAGTAGCGATAATAAAGCCGATCAGAGCACCGAGAATTACAGCCACTCCCATTCTGTCAGGAATCAGTTCCATTTTGGTTTCTGTTCTTCCGATTAGCTTAATCTGTGTAAAGGCGTCGTTCAGATCACCGTATTTTACAAGTGCCTCACCCGCTGCAGCAGCAATCGCTCCCGAAAGTTCCTTGTCAGGATTGGATACAGCAAGAATCATCACTCTCACATCTGAGGGGATATCTGCATTTAAGGAATCCTTAACAACCTGCCTTGAAACTCCCGGTACCTCATGATAGCCTGCCTTCTCTAGGTTCTCCATTGTCATATCCAGAATGTTATCTTTTGTTTTGATGGGAAGATCGGTATCCTCATCCTTTACCAGAATATTCCAGGTGTAGGCATTGTAGGCATCAACTTCGCTTCCTTTATTTTCATCGTAGGCAAAGTACAGATAAAGAGTTGACTCTGTCACATAGTTCCTTGCAGGTGCATATACCACATTTGCGAGAAAATATATGATTCCGGCTACAACCGCACCGATTACGGCAAAAAGCGGGAGTATCCAGATCTTACGAAGAAGAGTAAGGTAGAATGCTCGAAGGTTTAGTATTTCGTTGTCGTAGTTTTCTCGTTTTGCGGCCATGGTTCCCTCATTATTCAGGTTTCTTCAATGCGGTTGTTTGTGTCTCCTCCACTCCCTCGGTTGCATCGGGAGTAAACAGTATCTTAAGAGTAAGCAGCATGAGCTTGAAATCAAGCCATACCGAATAGTTTTCTATGTAAGCGAGATCGAGCTTTAATTTATCATAAGGTGTCGTATTGTACTTGCCATACACCTGAGCGTAGCCCGCAAGTCCTGCCTTTACCTTCATTCTGAAGGCAAATTCCGGCATAGTCTCCATGTACTGCTCAATTATCTCAGGTCTCTCGGGACGCGGTCCTATGAAGGACATCTCGCCCTTTAAGATGTTGAAGAGCTGTGGAAGTTCATCAATTCTGCAGGCTCTGATAAATTTACCGATAGGAGTTATTCTTGAATCATTCTTGGTCGCAAGCCTTGCAACACCATCTTTTTCGGCATCGACTCTCATACTCCTGAACTTCATGATCTTGAACTCTTTTTGGTTTATTGTGCAGCGAATCTGTTTATACAGCACAGGGCCGTGATCATAAAGCTTGATAACTATAGCTGTTATCAGCATGATAGGCGATGTGAGGATTATCAGGATAAGCGAGCAGATGATATCCACCAGTCTCTTGATGGCACGCTGCTCTACCTTTAAGTAGTACTCTCTAAGAAGCAGTACAGGTGTATCGAACAGATGCATCTGTGTCGATCCCTTAACCAGCACATCAGTAATCTTAGGCATCATATAAACCCTTATAGAATTTGAGTACAAAAACTTAAGCAGTTTATTTCTGTCCTTGGTGGGAATATCCCAGATTACAACGGCATCATATCGCTCAAGGCACTCCCTTTCTATATTCATGAGGCCTTCGCTGATATTCATGCACTTTACAATATTATATTTATCCTGTCTGGAATTGAATTTTCGAAGGATATCATCCACAGGGTATTCACCGCTCACAAGAAGCATTTGCCTTGCCGGGAAAATAGCCCTGTATAACCAGTTGGTACAGACGGCCCACAAAAATGAAATCACCATCTGCACAATCAGTATTTCAAGCATCGGAAACGCCGGCACAAGCCAGTTTCTCATAAGTGATATCTGAAAATAAGAAATTACATTAACCATGAAAAGGGCAAAGATCTGAGACAGGAAAATATCCATGGATTTCAGATATCCTATCTTCAGGCCCCCGTAGGTATTCGAGAAAAACAGCATCAAAACGAAATAGATTGCAATCACAAGCACATGTCCGCGGAAATACAGCTTAAGACCGGCTCCCAGCTGATATCCGTCCGCGCTTATTCTAGGCGCAGATACCAGCGGGTAATAGGTTTTAATCCAGAAATAGCCATAGACAACAGTCTGCATCAAAAGCCCTATAAGCCCCAGGCATAATACAAATACTCTTTTTATAGATTCAATCTGTTTCATACAATTACCCTTACAGCCGGCGAACAGTCGCTCGAACAGCCCACCCGATAAAATAGTACAGGCTGGCGGCAATAGACAATCCGGCTATTTTTCTGTATAGACCCCAAATTCTTCTGATTGCTGTAAATTTATTTGATGAAAGTGATTTAGCAGGTCTTCTGTAGGTCGCAAGAACCTCATCCAGCCCATAAGCAACCGTTCCCCCTTTTAATATAGTCCACCAGGTTGCCGTATCCTCACTTTCAATCTGAGGCATAAATATTTTTTCCTTATGAAGCACATCCATATCTATCATCACGGTTGTAGTGAAAATAACCGTTCTCGAAAGCGCTTCCTTAAAAGTCAGTGTAGCGGGAGCATGAACAATTCTCCCAGTGGGATTCGCATTTTCATCCCCAAATTCATATGACGTAAAAACAAATGCCGCCTTCTTTTCCTTAAGAAACGAAAGCTCTTTTTCAAGCTTATCCGGTTTCCAGATATCATCTGCATCAAGAAAAGCAAGATATCTTCCCGTTGCAGCACTTATTCCGGCATTTCTTGCAGCTGCCGCGCCGCCATTGGCAGCCTTTTTTATAAGCTTTATTCTGTCATCACCGACTGCTGCACTCTCTATGAGCGCGGCGCTATTGTCAGAGGAAGCATCATCCACCAGTATAAGTTCATAGTTCTCATAGGTCTGCTGCCCCACCATGGCAATTGTTTCCGAGATATAGCTTTCAGCATTATATACCGGCACCACAATACTTATGCGGTTTTCAAGGCTGCGGTCGTTTCCCATCAGAGTTCTTCCTTAATGATATAAATAGGTCTGTGCTTAACCTCAAGATAAGTCTTGCTCAGATACTGCCCTACTATTCCCAGGCAGAAAAGCTGCACTCCGCTTACCAGTGAAATAATGCACACAAGAGACGGCCAGCCGCTTGTCGGATCTCCGAAAGCTGCCTTTCTGATGATCGTCACAATTATCAGTATTATCGCAAGGAAACAGAACACTACTCCGAGAATCGATGCAAAAGCAAGCGGTACTGTCGAGAACGCAACTATGCCGTCAAGCGCATATAAAAACAGTTTCCAGAAAGACCACTTGGTCTCGCCCTTCTTTCTCTCGATATTTTCAAATTCAAGCCACTTTGTGGAAAAGCCTACCCATCCGAAAAGTCCCTTCGAGAAACGGTTGTACTCCTCCATGGAGAGAATAGCATCCACAAACTGCCTGGTCATCAATCTGTAATCTCTGGCTCCGTCCACGATCTCCGTCTTGGACATTCTGTTTATGAGACTGTAAAATCTTCTTGCAAAAAAGGATCTGATCGGCGGTTCACCTTTTCTGGTAACCCTTCTCGTAGCAACCGAATCGAAGCCCTCATTAACTATGTAGCCATACATCTCGGGCAGCATAGCCGGCGGATCCTGAAGATCACAGTCAAGCATCACGACATAATCTCCCTTGGATTTCTGAAGTCCCGCATATATTGCGGCTTCCTTTCCGAAGTTCCTCGAGAAATTAATCAGATGTACTCTTTCATCTGTCTCTCTAAGCTTTTTAACCTCTGCTACAGTATTGTCCTTAGAGCCGTCATTCACATAAATGATCTCCATCGAAACATCATTATCCTTGAAGAAGTTCTCGGTCTTCATGAGTTCATCGTAGAAATCCTTTACATTTTCCTCTTCATTGTAGCAGGGTACAATTATGCTTATAAGCTTCATTATTATCTCTCCGCCCTCATGGGGTTGTTCAAAAAGTCTTCATATGCAAATCTGATACCGTCTTCAAGTTCTGTCTTGTATGTCCAGCCGAGTCCCGCAGCCTTGGATACATCAAGCAGCTTTCTGGGCGTGCCATTGGGCTTTGTGGTATCCCACTCGATTTCTCCCTCGTAGCCCACAACTCTGGCAACCATCTCCGCCAGCTCTTTTATTGTGAGCTCCTTACCTGTTCCGGCATTTACAGTCTCGTTGCCACTGTAATTATTCATAAGGAATACGCAAAGGTTAGCAAGATCGTCAACATACAAAAATTCACGCAGAGGTGAGCCGTCACCCCAGCATACAACCTTCTTTTCTCCGGCTTCCTTAGCCTCATGGAATCTTCTGATAAGTGCAGGAAGAACATGGGAATGAGTCGGATGATAGTTATCATTTGGTCCGTAAAGGTTTGTGGGCATTACCGAGATATAATCTGTTCCATACTGCCTGTTCAGGAACTCGCAGTATTTAAGTCCTGAAATCTTGGCAAGGGCATATGCCTCGTTTGTCTTTTCAAGCTCACTTGTAAGAAGGCAGCTCTCCTTCATGGGCTGCGGCGCCATTCTGGGATATATACATGATGATCCGAGGAACTCCAGCTTCTTACAGCCATTTCTCCAGGCTGAATTTATAACATTCATCTCAAGGATCATATTGTCATACATGAAATCCGCAAGTGCACTCTGGTTAGCTTCGATTCCGCCAACCTTAGCAGCTGCAAGGAAAACGTACTCCGGCTTTTCCTTTGCAAAAAACTCCTCAACCGCATCCTGTCTTGTAAGATCAAGCTCTTTATGTGTACGGGTTATGATATTTGTATAACCCTGTTTCTCAAGTTCTCTTACAATTGCAGAGCCAACCATTCCGCGATGGCCCGCAACATAAATCTTCGCATTTTTTTCCATCATGTGTTTCTCCTAAAATTCAAACTACAACACTCTATTTTACTATAATATAGAGTTTTTTTCCATTTTAACGCCCTGCCGGTAAAAACCCATCCGTAATATCGTTTCCCTCAAGTACAAAACCATCGGGAGCAGGTGTCGAAGGAAAGGCATCGTAGCCAGTCCTGTCGCCTTCCAGAGGATAATAAATCACAGCATTTCCGATAACTTTCTGTCCTACTTCATACTTATTGTAATCCTGCTGCGAAAGAAGATACTGAGCTCTGAATCTTGGTACATCATCTTTTATCAGCATTCCGCATTTATAGAACATAAAAACCGCAAACAGTGCTATTACTGCTTTATAGATATATTTCTTCTGTGGCGGATTCACTCTGTTATCAAAAAGAATGACAAACCGTCCCGCAAGAATGGTAACCGGAAGCCACAGATAAACGCATCCGTATCTCACAAGAGGCGCGGTAAAGACAAAATATATCAGCGCAACATAAGAAATTCCTTCAATAAACAAAAAGTCCGAAAGCGCCACTGCTTTTCTCTGACTCATCATAAATATCTTCTGCACATTTCCGCCGGCACCGTTTTTCTCCTTTTTTGCAGCTGTCATTTTCGAAATAGCATAATAAATGACGCATCCTATGAAAACCGGCAAGCATACCAGATCCATCACAAACATCATTTTGTTAAATAATGACAGAGCAGAAAACCATACGGGAAACCACTGACCAAAAGGGGCATTATACATGGCCACATCGGTAAAGCCTCGCCCGTAAGCAGCAATCTCATGGGCATCGCTTATGGCGGTTTCAACCGGAACCTTCCAGGCGAAGTTAAACAAATCAACTCCCGTAAAAGGATAAACCAGCCATCCCGTCATAACAACATTCCTTACAAAATAGGGAAGTGCTATAAAAATGCAAAACAAAACGCATAATAAGATAGGCTTTAACCCTGCTTTCTTCTGCTTTTTAATAATCCTTACAATAGGGTAAATCGCAAGCAAGACAAGCGGTGCCGCCGACAGCTTGATGGTAGTCACCCAGACCGCACAGATTGCAAGCAGCGCATGCGGCAAAAAAGCTCTCTCATGCATAGCATACAGATCAAGCCAATGAATTACTATATAGAATACCATTGTCGCCATGAAATAATCCGACGCCGGTGAAACAATCTCATCAAAGACTGTGAAAAGATAATAAATAGCAATTACCCTCACAAAATCAGATAATACGATGTGTCCTCTTCTTGCTATGCTCTTAAGATCTGCGCACTGCCACGCCAGAAGAAGTGCAAAATATCCTGCCATTGCATGCAGGGATTTCCCTAAGAAAGCACCGCTGTACAGGGCTGATAATGCAAAGGACGCGCTGTTATAGCCAAGCCTTAAATGCAAGTTGCCAAGCCCCTTGACCATACCATACTCCTCAATCCATCTGATTGCCTGGGCATGATAAAGATCCGTATCATAATGCATAAGCCCATGGGAAGTTCCATAGGCCATCAAAAGAAAAATCAGCACATAAAGCCAGAAGCTTCCGGATTCTTTTATCTCCCGGATTCCTTCAGTCAGACTCTCTATTATTTCCTCCCTGTACTGGGCAAATAAAATAAGACAGATAAAGATCAGAAGGATATTGGCAGCGAGAGAAACCCTGCCTATGATGCTGAAAAATTCAGCAAGCAGGTTTACCATCAGAATTCCGGCTATAAGTATACTCTCCCTGTATTTATAGCTGTAGGAGAGCTTTTTTTGCCCCTTCGCAGTGGACATGCAACCGATTGATGATATCCCACGCAAAGTGGCAAAGCCGATTATATATGTAGTTATTAACACATAGAGCCAATTAAGTATTACCGCTAGCATCTAATGAGTTATCCTTATCAAAGAATATCCTTTAAATATCTCTCTATAGCTTCATGCCAGTCCGCAAACATGAAATCTGAAGTGAGTTTAAACATGTAGTTCTCAAGTATTGAATAGGCCGGTCTCGGTGCTGCCTGGGGATTTTTAGCGGAATATTCGGCACTTGTAACATGATTTACTTTTGTACTCTTGCCTGCAAGTCTGAAAATCTCCTCTGTAAAATCAGCCCAGTTTGTATCTCCTTCGCAGGTTCCGTGGAAAAGGCCGTAATTTTCTGTCTCAAGAAGGAAATGAATTGCTTTTGCAAGCTCATAGGTACTTGTAGGTGTACCGAGCTGATCGCATACAACACTTACTTCGTCAAGCTTCTCTGAAAGACCGAGCATTGTCTTTACAAAGTTTTTACCATCACCGTAAAGCCATGCTGTACGTATCGTAAAGTATCTTTTAGCAAACTTTTCAACAAACTGCTCACCAGCCAGCTTAGTTATACCATATTTGCTGACCGGTCCTGTCTTATCGAACTCTGTATAGGGTCTGCTTCCGTCTCCGGCAAATACATAGTCAGTTGAGATATGAACAAGCTTTGCATCTGTTTCGGTAGCTGCTATTGAAAGATTTCTGGGTCCGATTGCGTTGATCTTATAAGCAAGGTCCACATCGCTCTCCTGTGCATCTACCGCTGTATATGCAGCACAGTTGATTATCGCATAAGGCTTAATCTGTCTAGCAAGCTTTGTAACAGCATCAACATTTGTAATATCAAGAGGAGTTATACCATCTCCCTCAAAAACATCAGTATTAACAAGTTCATATTCACCTGTTTTGCCGAGCTCGAGATTAACTGCTCTTCCAAGCTGACCGTTACATCCTGTAACAATTATTTTTTTCATTACGATATCCTTCCTTCTCTAATATGAGTTTACGGACGACATAAATGCCGTCCGTCATATAATTCATATTATTCTCCGAGACCATTTTCTATAGCATTGACCAGGGCTTCCATAGCCTCCGTCTCATCAGGTCCCTCACATTTGAATTCAAGTTCATCGCCGCACTTTATACATGCGCCAAGTACACTTAGTACACTCTTGGCATTAGCCGAATTCTCGCCATACATAAATGTTATGTGTGATTTATAATTCATGGCGACCTTACATAAATTTCCTGCAGGGCGAAGATGCAGCCCTGTTGGATTTTTAATAATCACCTTTTTTGTTATCATACTAATTCCCCTATATTTTTAAGCCGTAGTTCCCCTTTTGAATTACAGCATTACATTCTGAATCAGCTCTGCGAGCTTCTTTGCCTCTTCCTCGATTACTTTCTGGTCCTTGCCCTCTATCATTACACGAACAAGGGGTTCTGTTCCGGATGGTCTGATAAGAACCCTGCCGTCGCCGGCAAACTTCTTATCAAGTTCCTCAATGGCTGTTGCAATCTCGGGATATTCCATATAATGATCTTTCTTATGAGTAGGCACTGTCGCATTGCAAAGAGCTTGCGGCATTACATCCATAATCTGTGCCAGCTCTGAAAGCTTCTTCCCGGTTTCCTTCATAACCTTCAGAAGATGAAGTGCTGAGAGAAGTCCGTCTCCTGTGGTGTTGTCATCAAGGAAGATGATGTGTCCAGACTGCTCTCCTCCAAAGTTTGCGCCAATCTCTTTCATGCGCTCAAGAACGTATCTGTCTCCTACCTTGGTCTTTTCAATCTTGATTCCTTCTCGCTCTCCCATCTTGAAGAATCCAAGATTACTCATAACGGTAGCAACAATTGTGTCCCCTTTAAGTTCACCCTTTTCCTTCATGTGCTTACCGATTATGGCCATAATCTCATCGCCGTTAACAAGCTTTCCATTCTCATCAACTGCCAGGAATCTGTCAGCGTCTCCGTCGAAGGCAAGTCCTATATCCGCCTTCTCGGTAACAACCCTTCCCATAAGCTCTTCCATATGGGTTGATCCACAATTTGAATTAATATTTGTACCGTCCGGGCTTGTATGAATCGCGATAACCTGAGCGCCTGTCTGTCTGATGGTCTCTACGGATGTGTAGGAGCTTGCGCCCTCGGCGCAGTCCATTACAATCTTCATTCCATCGAGTCTTACATCAACACAGTTAAGGCTATGGTTGATATATTCCTCTCTGGCATCTGTACGGTTTTTAATCTTACCCACTCCTGCTCCGGTGGGCATTTTTACGCCCTCGAGGTTATTCCTGATAAGCTCCTCGATCTCATCCTCCATGGAATCCGGAAGTTTAAAACCGTTTCCGTCAAAGAACTTGATCCCGTTGAATTCCATAGGATTGTGGGATGCTGAAATTACAACACCTGCATCCACACGATACTTCTTTGTGAGGTAAGCAACTGCGGGTGTAGGTAAAATACCTACATTAACAACATTGGCGCCTACCGAGCATGCCCCTGCCATAAGTGCGGCAGCAAGCATATCTCCTGAAAGTCTTGTATCACAGCCAACCATAATTGTCGGTCTGTGTTTGTTTTCTTTTGAAAGCACATATGCTCCGGCTTGTCCAAGCTGCATCGCAAGGCTGGGTGTAAGCTCGTCATTGGCTACGCCTCTCACGCCGTCTGTTCCAAATAATCTTGCCATATATTCCTCCACCTTAATTCTCTTCTAATTTCGTAAGCTTAACGGTAACTTCAACCGTATCGGTGGTTGTCACCCCACCCGGTAGCGAAAGCGATACAGCTGTCCTGTAGGTTCCTGCTGCATCTTCGCCGCCCTCGCTAATCTGTGATACGTCAATGATACCGGATACATCCTTTTCACTGATGGCATTCACATTCGCCGAAAGTCCGCTTACTGAAAGTGTAAAGGTCTTATTATCGTCAACTATCTGAGCATCATATCCCTCAGGGATATTCATAAGTTCGATCTGACTGTAGGGTATGCTGAGTGCCTTATCGCTCTTCTTATCAATATATGCAACAACAGTTGCAATACCATTGAAGTCCTCATCACCAAAGCTTACATTGCCGGGAAGATATGCGGACAGATCTATTGTAGTCGTCAAATCTTCCGTACGTCCCGTCAGATCAAGTGAATCATCAGAAACGGTGATCGTATCAATCTTGTTAAGCACTGACATTCTTCCTGCAAGCAGAACACTGTCTGTATCGGTATCGATCTCTCCGGTAGCAACATATCCTTCAGCCGGAACTCCCGATACCTGATATGTTACAGGAACTCTCTTGGTTGCCAGAATTGTTACACTTACACCCACTGAGGTGCTGCTAAGCTTCAGATTATCCTTCGAAACTTCTCCGCCATCAGCATCATAAAGATGAATCTCTGCATTGGTTCCGATATTCGTGGTATAACCGGTTACTTCGACGTTTACAGAAGCTGTCTTTACACTCTGAACGATTGATTCTGCACCTGTAATTCTGATCTGGTTCTGATCAGTAACGACATCACCTATTATATACCCATCAGTCAAGGTACCCGTCGTAGAAGCAGAAATAGGAAGTGTCTTGGAATCTCTTCCCTCTATATTCAGCTTAACGGAATCTATCGTTCCCGTTATGCTCTGAATCTGATTTACATATTTATTTGTGTTAAGCTGAATTGCAACATAGTATGTGCCATCGATATTAGTGGTATTCTCAAGATCGGCTATGGCAACGACATTATCCCTGCTCAGGGAATCAACTATGGATCTGGGTGCATAAACGGTGACCGTGGATATTACATCACTGTCCTCCAAAACCTGATACACCTGATTGTTATCCGTTATACTGTTTGCATTTCTGAATGTGACCGGAACATTGCTGAATCTCACTGAATCAACAGGGTCACTTATGTTTGTAACCAGGAACCAAAGAAGTGCGGCAAATAAAAGCGAAGCAATCTTCAGCCCCAGATTGGCAGTCAAATTTAGCTTCTTCATTTCGCCTTTCCTTTCACCGTTTTGTTACTTATTATTTTTTTCTTTTTGTCCTTCTTTTCTTTCTTATCTTCAGTAGCCTTATTCTGTATCTGCCTCAGTCTCTCTCGCAGGCGCTCACTGTCGACTGCTCTCTCGAGCTCTCCCATGTAAGCAACACTTATTTTTCCTGTCTCTTCGGAAACAATTATGGTAAGTGAATCTGTAACCTCAGAAACACCGACACCTGCACGATGTCTTGTTCCAAGCTCTTTTCCAAGCTCCATATTGTCGGAAAGAGGAAGATAGCAGGTAGCCGATGTTATTCTGTCACCTCTGATAATAACCGCACCGTCATGGAGAGGTGTATTGTGTTCAAAGATGTTGATAAGAAGCTGGCTTGTTACCATTCCATCAATATCAATACCCGTTCTCTCGTATTCATTAAGAGAAGAAAGCTGCTCAATAACAATAAGCGCACCCGTTCTCACCTTGGCCATCTCCACGCAGGCCCTTATAATCTCATTTATTGTCTTATCTGAAAATCTTCCCTCTTCCGTTGTCTCAGTAAAATTTAGGAGTCCATGGAAAAAGTTTCTTCTGCCTATACCTTCGAGCGCCTTTCTCAGTTCCGGCTGCAAAATAACAACCATAGCCGTTACAGCAATTCCAAATACGTTCCTTACTATCCACAGGATGGTCGACATATTGAATGCTGCGGCAATAACTATAAAGACAACAATAACTACGACCCCTTTTAAAAGGGACCATAGTCTCGTGTTTTTGGCCCAAACCAGAATATGGTAGATCAGGAACGCTATGATCAGCATTTCGATGACATCAAGTGCCCTGACTCTTGGCATATGCAGGCTTGTCAGATTGTTTTCAAGAAAAAATACGATCTGTTGCATCTATCTTACTCGCCTCGGTCTTTACCTCTGTAATCCTTGCCCGCACCGGATACATTTATCTTCTTAACCTTCGGTGCAGGAGTGGAAACCGTAACCTTCGGAACGGCCTTTACGTAATAGTAGTACTCATCGTCTTCAAACTGCACCTTCTCAATTCTCGTATAATCGAGATTAAAGGCAAAGAACTGAAGCACCATGAGCAATAAAATTGAAATAATTGTCTGCACGATAACTCCCAGGAAAGAAAGTCCCGTGCTGTAAATCATGTCGCCCACAAGCAGACATATTATATTTGCAAGAGATCCTGCAATAATAGCTATGGTCCATGCATGATCAACCGACATGCGTCTTATGACATAAACAATTGCAAGCGTAATTGCAAAAGCCACAATGAACACCCACATACGCTTATTGGATAAAAGCTCCGAAATGATAGTCCGGAACTGTACTGCAGATTCCTCTATCTGTGATCCTGTCAATGTAGTAGCGTTCCCGGAAATATAATTCACAAGAAATGCAACTATTATTCCAAAGGACATTGAAACAATTGAAGCAGGTGTTCCCATAAGCCCCAGAGCGATAGGCATCACATAAGGAATGCTCAAATAAAAACACATAGGTGTCAACATTACCGCAATTGTATCTTTCGGTGAAAACCTGAAATAAAGCAGAAACATCAAAAGAAAAACAATGAGTGCAACTACTGCGCAAAACAGAGATAATTTATAAAGATGTGCCAAAATAAATCCGGCAGAAATAAGCACCATAAAATTGGAAGGCATTATGGAACACAATAGTGCAGCCATAAGCAATATGGGCAGTTTTGTCAGATTAGCCTGATAACCGATCTTATTACCGATCATGGTAAACGCGATCAGAGAAAGTAAAAACTTCCAGATATATGTTATGTATAACTCATATTTTAAATAAAAATTCTTGATATATTCTCGTATTTCCAGTAAAGACGTCATTTTCCTTATTCCTTTTCATACATTCTGCCAAGCTTCTTAAGGCAGGAGTAATATGCCCTCATATTCTTTCGCATTTTTCCGTATCGGATAGAATAAACGATGTATGAAATCACTGAATATACAGCTACAAGCGCAATGTAGTAGACCAAATATTTCCGTGCGGTTGCAGCAATATCTGTATTGTATACGTCCTGCAGCACATCAGAAAAATGATACATCACATAGGCAGCGACCAGTATCAGATATACCACTGTGGCACTGATAATAGACCTCAGCACCTGGAATCCGACATAGTCGCTGCGAAAATACGAATTTATAGCGTTATTCTCTTTCCCCTCACGCTGCTCGTAGGCAGCCATCCTGGTCATCAGGATAACTCTCTCCTCGTTTAACATTATAGTCCTCAGGTTTTAAGAAATTTCATTCCGGACGTCGAGCTGGGCTGCTGGGCCTGTTTCTTTGCAAGTTCAGCCGCAAGAGCCTGCTGACGCTGTTTAACGGTATCATTAAGCGCATTAGTAACCGTAGCCTTGCACTTAGCACAAAGCCTACCTGTAGCAATACGCGCTCCACAATTCTCACATGTTATCTGAATCGGAGAATTCTCGGTAAACATAAGTCTCTCTTCAAGGATCCACTTCTTAATCTGCTTTGCTGGACAAGAGCAGTCCTCGGCAATCTGCTTGAGACCGCTTCCGGGATTCTCCTGAATGTACTTCTTTACCTCCTGGAATTTCTCCTCAATCTCCTTCTTGCAAACATCACACAACATCTCGCCGGCAATGTAATTAAACATCTTGCCACATCTTGAACAATTACGAATATTACTCATGATATCCTCCTATTAGCAGTGCATATTTTTCACACCACCTGGCCTATTGCAAGCGTAACAAAGAATATCCTTTCCACCCCGTGTCTTCGGAATTCTCTTGCGAGCTCGTCCATAGTACTGCCGGTCGTGTAAATGTCATCAACAAGGATAATACACTTAAATTTTACATCATTTTGGCTTATATTAAAAGCCTTTTTCAAATTCGAGCGGCGCTCGGAGGAGTCAAGCATCTTCATGGGAACCGTGTCTCTGACCCTTCTTACGATATCATTTCTGACAGGTACTCCAATCCTTTTTCCAAGGGCATCCGCAAATACTTCCGCCTGATTATAGCCTCGTTTTCTCTGCTTTTTGTCATACATCGGCACCGGTATTACGGCATCCGCACGCATCGCTTTCATGGCTTTTCCAAGATATTGCATTGCAGCTTCCCCGTAATAATCGGCATATTCTCTTCTTCCCGAATATTTGAACCTGTATATGGATCCGGAAATGGATCTGTATCTGAAAACACCGAACCCCCTGTCAAAATAATGTCTTGTTTTTTCACAGTCGTGACAATACTCCTTATCCGCATCAGATAAAGGTTTACCGCATTTCATGCAGATAATTTTGCCTGCAGGCTTTATCACCCTTTTACACTCCGGATGTATCAGCCCTTCCTTACGTTTTACAATAGTGTCGCAGACCGGACATCTTCTGGGATACAGAATGGAAATGACCACCTCGAGAAGTTCCTCAGCCTGCATCCGCCACCTCCAGAATCCTTGTCTTTAATCCCGTATAGCGTCTAAGCTGCTCCTCATTTCCTATCATTGTATCAATAGTCTCTGTATTTCCCAGAACCACAACACATTTCTGAGCCCTTGTCACGGCCGTATACAAAAGGTTCCTGTTAAGAAGCATTCTCGGCCCTCCAAGAAGCGGCAAAATAACCGCCGGATACTCGGAGCCCTGAGACTTGTGTATGGTTATCGCATAGGCATGCTCAAGGTCATCAAGTTCGGAAAAGGGATAGGTCACACATTTTCCCTCATCGAATTCAACCGTCATCTCTTTCATAACGATATTGATATCCTTCACAACACCCATATCACCATTAAAAATGCCGAGTCCCTTTTCGATAGCAATCCCGTTTTTTCCGCATATCTCCCACTCAGCCTGATAGTTGTTGTGAATCTGCATCACGCGGTCTCCCACACGGATAACCCTCTCTCCATGCACATATTCTTTCTTCCCGCTGTCGGCCGGATTCAGATAATTCTGCAAAACGCTGTTAAGTGTCTGCGCCCCGAGAGGTCCTCGCTTCATGGGCGTAAGCACCTGAATATCCTCAGATCCGGCATCAACATAGCCAGGGAGTTTATCTCTGATCAGCTCAATCATATGCTTATAAATGACATCCGCGTTATCTCTTTTAAGAAAAAAGAAGTCTTTACTCTTATTATCCAGCTTTATAGGCTCTCCATCCTTTATATGATGTGCATTCATTACAATATCACTCTGCTGCGCCTGTCTGAAAATCTTTTTAAGTGTAATTGTTGTAAAGCATTCACTTTCTATAAGATCGCGCAGCACCTGCCCCGGGCCAACGCTCGGAAGCTGGGAACTGTCGCCCACCAGAATAAGATGTGTTCCCGGTATTACAGCCTTTAAAAGCGATGCAAAAAGATGCATATCAACCATGGACATCTCATCGATAATTATGGCATCAGCCTCAATCGGATTGTCAGCGTTTTTGTCAAAATGGAGCCTTGTCTTCTCTCCTCGGTCCTCCAACGGCGCTCCGCCGCCCATTCCGAGTAGTCTGTGGATAGTTGAAGCCTGATAGCCCGTTGCCTCGGTCATTCTTTTCGCCGCCCGCCCGGTAGGTGCCGCCAGAACTATCTCCATCTGCTCCTCGGCATAATATTCAATAATCGTATTTATAGTTGTAGTCTTACCTGTTCCGGGACCGCCCGTAATGATAACGACACCGTTTCCGGCACTTGAAGCTGCTGCTTTTCTCTGCAGTTCATCCAGCTCAATACCACGCCTTTTCTCAATCCTTTTTATTCTGTCCTCAAGGCTTTTTTCGCTCTCATGTGAGACCTGCTGATTAAGCTCTCGAAGCATAACAGCTATTGCCTGCTCCTCGTAGTAGTAGGATGCAGCATATACTTCATCATCCCCCTTGTAGATGAGTTTTCGCTCCACCATGAGATTATCCATCTGCATTCCTATGCTGTCCTCAGATACTCCGAGAAGCTCCCCGCTCCTTTTTATGAGTTCGCTCTTTGGAAGAAAACTGTGACCGTCCTGCGCTCCCTCGAGCAGCACATAGAGAATTCCGCTTCTTATTCTGTAATCGGAATCTACGCTGATTCCCACCTTGGACGCAATTTCATCGGCGGTTTTAAAGCCGATTCCCTCAATATCGTCAGCAAGCTTATAGGGATTCTCCTTCAGAATCCTGTAAACCTGATTGCCATATTTTTCATAAATCCTGACTGACATGTTGCCCGTGATTCCGTATCCGGACATAAAAACAAAGGCATCTCGCATTTCTCTCTTATCCGCAAGCTGAATGGCGATATCTCTTGCTTTTTTCTCACTGATGCCCTTGATCTCTGCAAGCCTCTCCGGCTCATCCTCTATTATCCTGAAGGTATCCTTACCGAATTTCTTTACAATTCGTCTCGCCATAGTCTCGCCGATTCCCTTGATGGCGCCGGAGCCTAGATATCTTTCCATCGACTCCGTATCATCCGGGGCGGCGATCTTATAGCCGGTCACCTTTATCTGTTCACCGTAGACAGGATGTTCTGTCATCTCTCCCGATATCTCAAGAGTATCCCCCTCATCCACATCTATAAAGCTCCCGACACAGGTGATTTCCTCACCGTCGCTGACAAAAACCATAACTCCATAGCTTCTGTCGGGGCTTCTGTATATAAAATGATCTATATATCCCTTTACTTCCATTTTCCTCCCAAAGGACAAAACTATTCCCTCTTCGTTTAAAAAGAGGGAATAAATAATTGTTTATAATTTATAAATCGTAATTTCTCTTCATGTTCTCATACAGCATCTGGGCCAGTCCCACGCTCTGTTTGTCAGCTCCTGTAGCCGCTATATCCTGAATTGTCAGATCCTTGAAATAGTCAACCATTTTCCCCATGGATCCCGACTCATCCTTGCTGAATACCTTGGCTGTCTTCTCATAGCCCTTGTAGATCTGTTCCATGAAGTATGCCTCAAACTGTTTGCAGGCATCCATGAGCTCTTTATCTACCTGAGCCTTATCCTCCTCCGTCTCGATTCGTCTGACTTTGGAGGCCGCCGAGTTTATCTTCTCGGATGCAGCCTGGCTGCTGGCGTACTGTGAAATTCCCGATAAGCTGTTCATTGAATTCATATCAATAGCCATATCTTATACCCTTATTATCTCTTCAGACCGTTTGCTGTCTGCATCATCTCATCAGTTGTGGTAATTGCTGTAGAGTTCATCTCATAAGCTCTCTGCGCTACGATAAGGTTAACCATCTCAGTCGCAACATTTACATTGGAGCCTTCCAGATATCCCTGAACCACCTGGCTTCTTCTGATACCGGCTGTTGTGGCTTCGGGTAGAGCATTACCGCTCGCCATTGTTGCCATAAAGCTTGTATCTCCGACCCTCTCAAGTCCCTCCGGATTTCTGAACTGGAAGAGAGCAATTGTTCCTATATCCTGTCTGTCCTGGTTCGCATCGAGGTAATAAAGATTACCTTCCTGGTCGCAGGTAATATCTGTAGCCTTAACGGTTTCTGCATTAACAACCAGAGGCTGTCCGTCTATTCCGAGAACCGGATTACCTTCAGAGGTTGTAAGCTCCAGCGTATTCTGCTCTGTAAGCGCCCATACAAAGTTACCGTTTCTGGTGTATCTGAGATTAGCGGCATTCAAATCCTGAGCGTCTGTCGAATATACGAAGAATCCGTCTCCCTGAATCGCAAATGCCGAACTGGAATCGTTGTCCTGCATATTTCCCTGTGTAAAGAAGGAATTGATGGATGAAACTCTTACGCCAAGACCAACGTCCGAATTAACAGGTGAACCTGTGGTCTGTACCGTCTTGGTTTTCAGCTCCTGATAAAGTAAGGATTTGAATTTTGCGCTCTGCGCTTTATAACCCGCGGAATTGACATTCGCGAGATTGTTTGCGATGGTATCAACGTTTGTCTGCTGAGCATTCATTCCTGATGCTGCTGTCCATAAGCTTCTTACCATATAATACCTCCTGGCAATTTAGAAAAATAACCTTCATCTTGTAATATAGCCATATTCTGCCAATTAATTTATCGACATTTTATCAGGCATACTTAACCTTTATTAAGTAATTCTTCCAAGCTGATTCACCGCTATATCAAGAGTGTCATCCTCTGCCTGCATTGCCTTGGCATTGGTATCGTAATTTCTCTGAATGGTGATAATATTGGTCATCTCATTGACCACACTGATATTGGATGACTCCAGATATCCCTGATTAACCGTAGCATTAGCTGCCTCGGCAGTTGTGGATACCACCTGAGCTCCGCCGTCACCGATGATAAAAGCATTATCCTGATATCTCTGTAAAAACTGCGGAGAGTCAAAGCTTGCCACCTGAACCGTAGCAACGACATTCTGATTCTGGATAATTCTGCCGTCCTGTAAAATTGTAGTATCCGCCAGGGGATCAATCTGAATAGGATTATTGTTGACATCCAGGACATTATTACCCTCGCTGGTGACAAGGTAGCCATCCACTGTAAGGGTAAAATTACCGTCTCTGGTATATTTGATAAGCTGTCCGCCTCCATCCGGATCATCGGAGGCAAAGGAAGTAGCAAAAAATGCATTACCGCCGGCGGTCATGTTGTCATTAACCTGATCGGCATCAACATTCGGAAGCCCGTTATTAAGAGCGAGATCAAATTTCTGCTCAGTATGTCTTAAGGCTCCCTGTTCAAAATTGGTATAGGACCCGGCAAGTTTAACGCCGGGATTCATAAGGCCGAGTCTCCGCGCTGTCCAGGGTGCATCGGAGTAATCCTTGATCTTCAATCCCAGAAGATCACGGAATGAACGGCTTACCGTACGTTCCTCCTTGAAACCGGTGGAGTTCACATTGGCAAGATTATTGGTCTCGATATCCATGCGACTCTGCTCGTTGATCATACCTGTATACGCGGTGTACAGACCTTTTACCATATTTACCTCACTAAGTGATTACTTGTTAGCCTTCGCGATATCCTGCAAGGAACTCAACATAACGTCCTGTTCCTATTGCCACCGCAGTCATGGGATCCTCTGCTGTCACGGTATTGATACCTGTCTTGGATGCGATCAGGTCATCAAGTCCGCGAAGAAGGCTGCCGCCACCTGTAAGGACAATTCCTCTGTCTGCGATATCTGCAGCAAGTTCCGGAGGAGTCTTCTCCAATACGCTGTGGATAGCTTCCACGATCTGGGCTGTGGTCTCTCTCAAGGCCTCTTCAGTTTCTTCTGAGGACACCTTAACAGTCTTCGGAAGACCTGTTACAAGGTTACGTCCTCTAACATCCATATAATCAGCTTCTGCTCTGGGATATGCTGCACCAATCTTGATCTTGATATCCTCGGCTGTTCTCTCACCGATAAGAAGATTGTGCTTTTTACGCATATATCTGACAATAGCTTCATCAAAATCGTCGCCCGCAATCTTTACAGATGTGCTGACAACAGTTCCGCCAAGGGAAATAACCGCGATATCGGAAGTACCACCACCTATATCAACGATCATGTTGCCGCAAGGCTTTGTAATATCTATTCCTGCGCCGATTGCTGCTGCAATGGGCTCCTCGATGATACGAACATCTCTGGCACCTGCCATAAGAGTTGCATCCTCAACCGCTTTACGCTCAACCTCTGTAACCCCACTGGGTACACATACTGCTATAAGAGGCTTTCTGAAGGTTCTGTGTCCGATTGCCTTGGTGATGAAGTACTTCATCATCTGCTCGGTAACTTTATAATCCGAAATAACACCCTGTCTGAGCGGTCTTACCGCAACGATATTGCCGGGCGTACGTCCAAGCATCAGTCTCGCATCCTCACCGATAGCCTTGATCTTCTCGGTATCTCTGTCATACGCTACAACCGAGGGTTCCTTCAAAACTACACCCTTACCACGGATGTAAACAAGGATACTTGCTGTTCCTAAATCGATTCCTATATCTGTATACTGCATGTAATCTATTACCCCTTTCTGGAAATAAGGCTCAGAGCGCATAGTCGCTCACAATAACTTTAATAATGATATAATTCATCTGCCATTATAAACCAATGGGGCAAGTTTTTAAACATCTAATCGTATTTTTTATTACTATGTAGTATTTACACACATGGAATAACGCAGTAAAACACCTACACCTAATCAGTATTTTTATCGGCAATACTTTATAAAAACTTTATACTTTTATATAAAAAATTTTTATTTTTTCTCGAGCATCTTTTTGATATAGGCACCTGTATAGGACTGCTTACACTTCGCCACCTGCTCAGGTGTACCCGAAACCACAACGGTTCCGCCGCCGGAGCCGCCCTCGGGGCCCATATCTATGATATAATCTCCGGTTTTGATGACATCAAGGTTGTGTTCAATGACGATAACCGTATTGCCCGCTTCCACCAGCTCATGAAGAATTTTCACAAGTTTTTGTACATCCGCAAAATGAAGTCCTGTCGTAGGCTCATCCAGAATGTAGATGGTCTTACCTGTACTTGCTCTGGAAAGTTCTGTTGCAAGCTTTATTCTCTGAGCCTCACCTCCGGAGAGCTCCGTGGAGGGCTGTCCCAGTTTGACATAGCCAAGTCCCACATCGTACAGGGTTTTGATTTTTCTTCTTATGGTCTTTATGTTTTCAAAGAAAGGCAGCGCCTCTTCAACTGTCATATCAAGAACATCGTAGATATTCTTTCCTTTATAATGTACCTCCAGCGTCTCTCTGTTATAGCGCTTTCCACCGCAGACCTCGCAGGGAACATATACATCCGGAAGGAAATGCATCTCAATCTTGATGATTCCGTCTCCTCCGCAAGCTTCGCATCGTCCGCCCTTAACATTGAAGGAAAATCTTCCCTTCTTATAGCCTCGTGTCTTGGCGTCGGGAGTACCCGCAAAGAGATCTCTTATCATATCAAACACACCTGTATAGGTGGCAGGATTGGATCTGGGCGTCCTTCCTATGGGTGACTGGTCAATTGCGATGACCTTATCAAGCTGTTCTATGCCCTCGATCCCCTTATGTTTACCCGGAATACATCTTGCTCTGTTAAGATCTCTCTCCAGGTGCTTATACAGAATCTCATTTACAAGCGAGCTCTTGCCCGATCCGGATACACCGGTAACAATAGTCAGAACGCCGAGAGGAAACTTTACATCTATATTCTTAAGATTGTTCTCCTCTGCCCCCTTGACCTTGATCCAACCGGTCGGTTTCCTTCTGTGATCCGGAACCTCTATCTTAAGCTTACCCGAGAGGTACTGTCCTGTGATGGACTCCTTAACCTGCATGATCTCTTCGGCTGTTCCGGCAGCAACAATCTCACCGCCATGCGAGCCTGCACCAGGCCCCACATCCACGATGTAATCAGCTGCCCTCATGGTATCCTCGTCATGTTCGACCACAATGAGAGTATTTCCGAGATCCCTGAGATTCTTAAGTGTATTCAAAAGTTTGTCATTATCTCGCTGGTGAAGACCAATACTGGGCTCATCAAGGATATAGCATACTCCGCAAAGCCCTGAACCTATCTGCGTCGCAAGTCTTATGCGCTGTGCCTCCCCACCCGACAGAGTTCCGGTTGCTCTTGAGAGCGACAGATAATCGAGTCCCACATCTATAAGGAATCCGACTCTGGCTCTAATCTCTTTCAAAACCTGAGCTCCTATAAGCTCCTGCTGCTTTGTAAGCTTTAAATTCTCAAGATATTCATGGAGCTCTCCGATTGACATTGAGGTAATCTCAAAAATATTTTTATCGTCAATCGTAACAGCCAGCGAATCAGCCTTAAGTCTCTGACCCTTACATGCAGGGCAGGGAGTGATGCGCATATACTGTTCATACTCCGCCTTCTGATTTTCCGAGTAAGTTTCGCGATATCTCTGCTCCACATTTTTAATGAGTCCGTCAAAGGTGATGGGATATCTTCCCTCACCTCTCTGTCCGGTGTACTCGACCAAAACCTCCCTGTCTGCACCGTGAACCAGCATGTCTCTTACTTTCGCAGGCAGTTTCTCATAGGGTGTATCAAGGCTGAACTTGTAGGACTTTGCCAGTGCTCTAAGCATAGCATTGGTAAAGCTTCCCTCCTTACCCGAGGACTGCCATCCCATAACCTGAAAACAACCTTCGCTTATGGAAAGCGACTTATCGGGAATCATGAGATCCTCATCAAATTCCATCCTGTAACCAAGTCCCGTACACTCGGGACAGGCACCGAAGGGATTATTAAAGGAAAAGCTTCTGGGTTCGATCTCGGAAATACTGATGCCGCAGTCCGGGCACGCGAAGCTCTGGCTGAAGTTCATAGGCTTTCCGTCTATGACATCAACCGTAAGAAGCCCCTCCGCAAGATTCAGAGCGCTTTCTATAGAATCCGTAAGCCTGCCTCTAAGCTCCTCGTTATCAGCTCTTATAACCAGTCTGTCGACTATTATCTCAATATTGTGCTTAATATTTTTATCAAGCTTGATCTCTTCCGAAAGGTCGTACTGGCTGTCATCAATTCTCACACGGACAAAGCCCGCTCTCTTCGCTCTGTCCAGAACCTTGGCATGCTCACCCTTCCTGCCTCGAACGACAGGGGCGAGTATCTGGAATCTTGTACCCTCCTCCAGGGACAATATCTGGTCAGCCATCTCATCGACGGTCTGCCTTCTGATCTCTCTGCCGCAGTTAGGGCAGTGCGGTATACCTATACGGGCATAGAGAAGTCTGAAATGATCGTATATCTCAGTCACCGTACCAACTGTGGATCTCGGGTTCCTGTTTGTGGACTTCTGATCTATGGATATAGTGGGCGAGAGACCCTCTATTTTCTCAACGTCAGGCTTATCCATCTGTCCCAGAAACATTCTCGCATAGGAAGACAGAGACTCCATATATCTTCTCTGCCCTTCCGCAAAAATAGTGTCAAAGGCCAGGGAGGATTTTCCCGATCCCGACAGTCCCGTAAATACAGTAAGAGTCTCCCTGGGAATGTTGACCTCCAGGTGCTTTAGGTTGTGTTCGTTTGCTCCGCGAACACGTATGTAGTCGTGTATATCTTCTGATAGTATTTTCTTCGCCATTTTATGCCCTCATCCGGCGCTACGCGCCACCTTCCCCCAGGGGGAAGGCTTTATTTTGTCACCTCTAATAGATGCTTCTTCAGATCAATCATCTGGTCACGCAGCATCGCAGCGGTCTCGAAATCAAGGTCGACAGCCGCCTTCTTCATGCGCTTCTCAACATCCTTGATAACCTTCTCGAGTTCCTTCTTATCCATGGACTCGGGATCCTTCTCAAACTGTACCTCCTGCCTCGCAACAGCCTTGGTAACACTGATGAGATCTCTGACAGCCTTCCTGATGGTCTGCGGTGTGATGCCGTGCTCTTCATTGTACTCCTGCTGGATTTTCCTTCTGCGCTCTGTGATCTCTATCGCATTCTTCATGGAATCCGTCATATTATCGGCGTACATAATGACACGTCCGTCCGCATTTCTTGCTGCACGTCCGATGGTCTGTATAAGAGATGTTTCTGAGCGAAGGAATCCCTCCTTATCGGCATCTATGATAGCCACAAGCGCTATCTCCGGAATATCAAGGCCCTCTCTAAGCAGGTTGATTCCCACAAGAACATCGAATACATCAAGTCTCATATCCCTGATAATCTCAGACCTCTCCAAAGTATCTATATCAGAGTGCATGTATCTCACCCTGATGCCTGTATCTGCCAGGTACTCTGTGAGATCCTCCGCCATCTTCTTGGTAAGGGTCGTTATAAGCACCTTATTGTTTCTGGCAGTCTCCTTATTGATCTCCGTAATCAGGTCATCAATCTGTCCCTCGACAGGTCTCACCGAGATCTCCGGATCAAGAAGTCCCGTAGGTCTGATAATCTGCTCGGCGCGCAGTAGCTCATGCTCCGCCTCGTAAGGGCCGGGCGTAGCCGAACAGAACAGCATCTGATCAATATGTGTTTCAAACTCCTCGAAATTCAGCGGTCTGTTATCAAGAGCCGAAGGCAGTCTGAAGCCATAGTCCACCAGCGTGGTCTTCCTTGATCTGTCCCCATGGTACATAGCGCCTATCTGCGGAATAGTCATATGGGACTCATCGACAATTATCAAAAACTCTCCATCAAAGAAGTCCATAAGCGTAAGCGGCGGTTCACCCGGCTTTGCAAAATTTAGATGCCTCGAATAATTCTCGATGCCTGAACAAAAACCGGTCTCTCTCATCATCTCAACATCAAAATTCGTTCTCTCAGCGATTCTCTGAGCCTCGATCAGCTTATCCTCGCTCTTGAAAAACTTCACCTGCTCATCAAGCTCGGCTTCGATATTCTGACAGGCCAGATTTATCTTCTCCTGAGGAACTACATAGTGCGATGCGGGATAGATCATAACGTGAGTCAGCTCATTTCTCACAGTGCCCGTCACAGGCTCAACCTCACAGATTCTGTCTATCTCATCTCCGAAAAGCTCAATCCTTATAAGATAATCATCCGCCTGGGCAGGGAAAATCTCTATGGTATCGCCTCTTACTCTGAAATTACATCTGTTAAGATCAAGATCATTCCTTGTATACTGGATTGCCACCAGGTCCTTGAGTATCTGTTCTCTGCTTCTCTCCATCCCGGGACGAAGCGAAATAGACATCCCCTTGAATTCATCGGGACTTCCAAGACCGTAGATACAAGACACGCTGGCAACAACTATGACATCCTTCCTCTCCGAAAGTGATGCCGTAGCCGAAAGCCTGAGCTTATCAATCTCATCATTTATCGAGGAGTCCTTGGCAATGTAGGTATCCGTCTGAGGAACATAGGCCTCGGGCTGGTAATAATCGTAGTAGGATACAAAGTATTCGACCGCGTTATTTGGGAAAAACTCCTTGAATTCACCGTAGAGCTGCCCCGCCAGAGTCTTGTTATGACTTATCACAAGAGTCGGCTTATTCAGTGCCTGAATTACATTTGCCATCGCAAAGGTCTTACCGGATCCGGTAACTCCCTGAAGAGTTTCGAACTGATTCCCCGCTTTAAATCCGTTTACCAGAGCCTCTATCGCCTGCGGCTGATCTCCGGTCGGCTTATATTCTGATTTAAGTTCAAAATGATCCATGATATTACCTCAAGCATTCTTCCGAACATATTTTCGATATATCACTTATTTTATCATATCATTTATAAAAACTCAATCGTATCAAATGTTCTTACAATATCTACAAAAAGCTCAGGTTCATGCGGCTTTTGAGTAAAATACCCCTCATCTTTTCCGGGCTTTTCTCTGCCAAAAAGCTTCACCAAAATACTCTTCTTTTTCTTCCGGGTTTTTATCATCAGAAGATCTGCCGGTATATCACTGACTCTTGAATATCTTTCGCCGGCAACAGGCGCGCAGCACCTTTTAATCACTCGGCACATCTCATCTCTGAAGGCATCAGATGCATTTGACCTGGAAAGCAAAACCTCCATAGTTCTTCCAAGCTGATAGATATCTGTTGCAAAGCACTCCGGTGAAAGGCCTCCGTATTGCTCAGGCGCTGCGTACCCTTTTGTACCCGCACCTGTAATACCGCTGTTTTCCATAGCCTCTTCTCTCTTATAACCCGCGTAAATCGCCGCTGTTCCGAAATCAATAAGGTAAAGCTTGCCCTCCTTAGAGGTCATGATATTCGAAGGTTTTATATCCCTGTGGATGACAGGTATCCTAAGTTCATGAAGAGCACCCGTAATTTTGCAGATATCTGTGAAAAGTGCCTTTAACTCATCTTCACTGCTTTCTCCAAGGTCGGCGTGTTCAAGCGTAAAACCACCCAGATACTCCATAACCATCTCTCTTTCGGAAAATGACAAAGGCTCCGGGGAATACTTATATCCCGCATTTTTAAGATACCTAAGGACCCGCCATTCATTTTCAAGCTGAAGCAGCGCATTTTTCCCTCTGATTGCTCTTTTGACAACGCAGAATTTGCTTTCTCCCTGCAGAACCCCGAGGTAAACCTCAGAATTACCGCCTCTTCCTATACGCTTTTTTGCTACTACTTCACACATACCGCCGCTGCCGTGACAGGTCTCTTCTCTCCTCTGCTCCATAGCTGGCTCCTTAAGTACTCAATATTTTTTTGCATCTCGTTATTGCCAACGCACATCTGCGGGCAAAGTCTCCTATGAATTTCTGTATCTCTCTGCCTTTCAAAGAATGCACTGTTTGCAGCTATCAAAGTGCTTCCTTCTGGAAGCCTCCCCTCGAGATAATAGTATTGTCCATGCAAAATTCCATCATCTTCCTCGAAAAGATCGGTCGCACCAAGCCTTCCGATGCGCATAACCCTGTTGCATCCTCTGTTCATAGCATAGTAATTTATTCCCTTCATCACCAGCACCGTAATGTCAGGCGTCCTCTTTCCAAACAGAAAGCCACTATGGCCAAACTTCTTAAACAACCTCTGAAGAAGTGCCGGTACATCCTTATCATAGCCTTTATGTATCAGCTTTTCGGCATTTCTTATAATCCTGTCGCTTAGTTTCTTATTGGCTCCACAGGAGCTGAGCACCATTACCACCAGATCCGACCTGTCTTTTAAATGTATTCCCTTTACCAAAAGTCCGTCATTATTAAGTTTTTCTCCCGGCTCACGAAGCGTGGCCGCATAGTAATCCATTTACCACACACCCTTTCATAGTTAATTTATTAAAGAATGGAAATATATCCGCGAATCCGGATACGACTTAGAATTTTAAAAACAGAAGAAACTATATCGCAAAAAATATTTTTTGTAAAGAATATTTTTTGAACAAAATAAAAGCGCCCCTGCCCAAATTGGCAGAAGCGCAGTAACATAACGCCAATATAAAATTTTTACGCTGCATCATCAAGTGCAGAGCTCTTGATTTCCTTCTTAATGATCTCAATAGCCTTGTTCAGCTGATTGTCCGTACCATCCTTGTTGTACTTTTCATAATCAAGCGCAATCTCCACATCGGGAGTAATTCCGACACCATTAATATCTGTGCCCTTGGGTGTGAAATAATTACTGATTGTAAGCTTAACAGCAGTCCCGTCGGTGAAGGGGAAAATCCTCTGTACCACACCTTTTCCATAGGTGGTCTCACCAACGATAGTGCCCTTGCCATAGTCCTTAATAGCTCCGGACAAAATCTCCGATGCACTGGCAGAATAACCGTTTACCATCACAACCAAGGGGATGTCGATTTCATTCTTTCCATCGCACTCATAATCTTCTCTGTTGCCATCTCTATCCACCGTATATACAATATCACCCTGAGGCAGAATCTGTCTTGCGATCTGGCATACAGCAGAAAGACTTCCGCCGGGATTGGATCGAAGATCAAGAATAAGCGCCTTCATTCCTTTTGACCTCAGCTCAGTCATACCCTCGGTAAACTGCCCCGGTGTCACGGAATCGAATTCAGTAATGCCAAGATATCCTATATCGTCTTCGAGCATCGTGGTATTAACCGTCTGGGTCTCCAGCTTATCTCTTTCAACCTCGAATTCCAGATAATCCGGCTCTCCTTCGCGGTAAATGGTAATCTTTACCTTGGTGCCGATCTCGCCGCGTATAAGCTGTACTACTTCATTCAGAGTCAGTCCCTGTACGTTCTCTCCGGCAACCTTATAGATTACATCATTTGCTTTAATGCCGATCTTTTCGGCAGGTGAATCCTTAATTGTTCCTGTTACTCTCGGAAGATTGGTGTCCTTGTCCATGCTGACATAGGCACCTATACCATAGTAAACACCCTCTGTATCCGACATCAGGTCCTCGTACTCGGAAGTGGTATAGTACTCGGAATACGGATCCTGCAGTGACGCAACGACCCCCTTGTAAATAGCATCCGCTTCAGCGGCCCGGTCAACCTCGGTCTTGTAATAGTAATTATTTATTGTATCCTCTATGACCTTAACCTTATTGATGGTATCATCGCTCATAGCGGTATTGGTACTATCCTTTTTCGAACCGAAAATCGAAAAGCCCTTCGCCCTTATCACAAACAGTCCTGCAACTATCAACACAGCAGACAGAAGAAAACCTGCTGCAAGTCCAATAAAAAGCAGACTGATCTTATTTTCCTTTGGTTCCATAGTGGTACTTCCTTTCAGTCTCAGTCAGCTCCCATCAGAGGAGTGGCTGAATAAAAATGTATCATTTCAGATAATTCCACGGGCTTACATAACTTCCGTTAAGTCTTACTCCGAAATGAAGGTGCGGTCCCGTAGATCTGCCGGTCGAACCGACAGAGCCGATTCTCTGGCCCTTAGTCACCTCAGCTCCTGTTGAAACGCTGAGCGAGGATGCATGCATATAAATCGTATACAGTCCGCTTCCATGGGATATCATAACATAGTTTCCCATTGTCGAATTATAAGCAGCCGCCACAACCTTGCCGTCATAAGCCGCAAGTATGGCAGAACCGCTTGCTGCAGCGAGATCGATGCCGTTATGCATCTTCTGGATTCCCAGTGTGGGATGCATTCTCATACCATAGTTATCCGATATTCTTGTATATGAAGGACAGGGAAAAGTGAACATTCCTCCGTCATACTTTCTTGCATTCTGAGCCGCAAGCTCAGCCTTTTCTGCCTCAACAGCCTTCTCAAGAGCTGCGATTGTGGCATTTTCTTCCGCAATCTGTTTCTCATACTCCGCGATGGCAGCCTCTTTATCCTGAATGTTTGCGGAAAGCTTGGTTACTTCCGTATTCTTCTCAGCGATAAGAGTCTGAAGATTGCCTTCCTCTATGACAACCTCTGCCTTGGCTTCATCAAGAGTTTTCTTTTCCTCCTCAAGGGCCTCTTTTGTAAGAGTGGTGAGTTCCGTCTGTGCTATATACTCATCGAGCTTACCCTTGTCATAGGCTGACAGTTCCTCTATATACTCTACCTTATTAAGCATATCTGAAAAGGTCCCCGTCTCCAGTAAAAGCTGGAAGTAAAGTGTATCTCCCCTCTCATACATGAAACGGATTCGCTTTTTCATAGCTTCATACTGCTCGTTCTGGATTCTGATATCCTCCTCGAGCTCAGCCGTTGTCTCTTCTATATCTTTTTCTTTCTGTTCAATCTTATCACCGAGATCCTGTATCTTCTTCTGAATGTCATCAAGGCTTGCATCCAGCTTGGTGATATAGGAATTCAGATCCGACTTCTCTTTTTCAAGAGATTTCTTAACAGACTGCAAATCGGTGAGAGAGCTCTTCATGGAATCCCTCTCCTTCTTCGCATCTTTGATCTGTCCCTCTTTTTCCTTTATACTCTCCGCAGTTACAGCGGCGCGCACAGGTGTCCCCGCAAAAGAAACTGTGCCTGCAAGCAGGCACAGAACCAGAACTGACCCTGTTATTCTTTTCCCAAATGTCGTACTAATCAAAATCCGGCAGCCTCCCCATAAACTCCGTTGCTCTTATACATGAAGGTGTTTGCGTACAGTTGTAACACTTCCAAGGAAACCGATTCCCACTCCTATAAGAATTGAAATAGGTGTAAGAGCTTCAAAAATCTTTCCTACCGGAAGAATATCCAGTATTGAATTAAGCATTGAAAATCTGATTGCCAGGAATTCTTTTGCCTTATTGTAGATAAAATAAATTATCACAAGCGGAAAAAGTGAACCTATAAGTCCGATAATAATACCCTCTATGACAAAGGGCGCACGTACGAAAAAGTCCGTGGCACCGATGTACTTCATGATATTTATCTCTTCTTTTCTGACCGAAATTCCTATCGTAACCGTGTTGCTGATAAGGAAAATTGAAACCAGTAAAAGGATTCCGATTATTCCGAGTGATACATAAGCTATCAGGCTGTTGATTCCGCTCAGCGTGGAAGCCGTAACCTCAGATCTGTTGACCATCCTTACGCATTCTATCGATTCGAGATAGGTTACCAGCGCAGGCTGCATGGACACATCATTTAAGTAAATCTGAAGGTTCGCAGAATCCTCCAGCGGGTTCTCCGTAAAGCCGTCCGCATACTCTCCAAGGTAATCGGTTTTAAATCCCTCCCAGGCATCCAGAGCAGAAATATACTCAACCCTGCTGACCTCAGGTCTCTTTTCAATCAGAGATTTGGTCGCAAGGATTATATCCTCCGTCGTTCCCTCATTGAAAAATACCGTAACGGAAACTCCCTCCTCAGCTGTCTGAACCACATGCTGAAAATTGGTTACTATCGAATAAAATATACCAAAAAGGAACAGGCAGGCACTGATTGTTGCAATTGATGCAAGCGTATACCATCTGTTACGACCAAGGTTCCTAAAGCCCTGTCCTATTGTATAGAAAAAACTACTCATCCTCATCGTGATACTCACCCTCTTCTTCGTCGTGAATCACGACGCCTTTTTTCATAGTAATAACGCGCTTATGCATCGCGTTAACAATCTCCCTGTTGTGTGTAACAACAATTACCGTCGTCCCGTTAAGGTTGATCTGCTCCATGAGCTTCATGATCTCCCAGGTATTACCGGGATCGAGGTTACCCGTAGGCTCATCCGCAAGAAGTATCTCCGGCTTATTTACAATAGCTCTTGCAAGGGCAACTCTCTGCTGCTCTCCGCCTGCAAGCTGAGTTACCTTACTCTTGTATTTTCCTGCAAGTCCCACCATTGCGAGAACCGAAGGAACATTTCTCTTGATATCTCTGTTGGACTTCTGGATTATTCTCTGGGCAAAAGCGACATTTTCATAGACATTTCTGTCCTTCAGAAGTCGGAAATCCTGGAATACTATTCCAAGCTTTCTTCTGAACTTCGGGATGTTTCTGTGTCTCATTCTGCCAAGGTCCTGTCCCATAACGGTGATAGTTCCGTCAGAAGGAACAAGCTCCCTCAGAAGCAGCTTTATCAGGGTGGATTTACCCGATCCGCTGTCTCCTACTATAAAAACAAATTCACCCTTCTTTATGTGAAGGGTGACTCCATTTAAAGCTGGTGCTCCCGTAGAATAAGATTTTGTCACGTTATCGAGCGTGATGATCTCATCCTCCGAAACCGGTCCGGCGGCACGTTTTCTTCTGTAAACTTTTTCCATACTTATTACTCCTACTACTTAACTGTATCGCGATCCTACGGATTCTTAGTATCGCTCCATGTATTTCATGTATCGTACAACCATCAGTGCAATCTTGAATGTGATGGCGTCATCGAATACACGAAGATCAAGACCTGTGCTCTTTTGGAGCTTATCAAGTCTGTAAACCAGAGTGTTTCTGTGAATAAACAGCTGTCTGGAAGTCTCTGAAACATTGAGGTTATTTTCAAAGAACTTATCAATCGTCGCAAGTGTCTCCTGATCGAATCCATCGGGATTTTTACCGCCGAATATCTCACGGATAAACATCTTGCAAAGCGGGATGGGCAGCTGATATATAAGTCGTCCGATGCCAAGCTCCCCATAGCTTATAACCTTACGCTCATCGAAGAAAATTCTTCCTACGTCGAGCGCCATCTTGGCCTCTTTATATGAACGGCTGACTTCCTTAATCTCTCCTACAACAGTACCGATGGCAATATGAACATTGGTTATGCCAAGGGACTCAAGATGCTCCTGGAGCTCTCCCGCAGACTTTGAAATCTCTTCGGGTTTGCTGTATTCGGACACATCCTTAACGACAATAACATTGTCCTCATCCACTTCTGTCACAAAATCCCCGCCGTTACCGGTGCCATGAGTTCTTATAAGCTCAAGCACATTGTTCTCACGAACCTTATCCGCGGAAACAATCATGGTTACACGCTTGGAATCGGACGGAATGTGAAGTTTCTTAGCTCTACTATATATATCCACCAGAAGAAGGTTGTCAAGGAGCAGGTTCTTGATGAAATTGTCCTTATCAAACCTCTCTTTATAAGCAACAAGCAGTCCCTGGATCTGATATGCGATCATCTTGCCAATAGTATAGGTGCTCTCACCGCTTCCCGCAGCGATCAGTATATACTCGAGCTGCTGCTCATCATATACTTTAAAAAACTGATAGCCCTGCACTTCCTGAGAATCAGCAGGTGATCTGACAAAATCACGAACAGAATCACCCATGTTTGTAAAGTCGGGTCTTGTTGCGGCAACCTCGTTTCCATCTACGTCAAGTACGCATAAATCCACATGTGCTATGCCTTTTAAGCCGTCTATGGTATTTTGAAGGATCTGATTTGAAATCATAATTAATCTCCCAAAATTAATTTTTCATTGTTCTTATTTTATTCTACTCGATAAATGCATAAAAATCCACAAATTTTATCTGTTTTTTTGTTGATTTTCCATAATAATTTTTGAGAGTGTTTTTTCCGATATAAGAAATGGATAAGGATACATGTGCAGTGGTGTGATTTTACACCAAAGCAGTACCCAAAAATGCCTAAGGAGGTGCCTATGGACATACCTGAATTATCAATGGCATTATCGGCAAGCAAGCTTCAATCTGACTGGGGAACAGCTATGCTCTCCAAGAATCTTGACGCTCTGCAGGATGTCGGCAACACCATTGAAGAAATGATCGATGTGTCCGCCCTCGAAAGGTCAGTCAACCCGAACCTGGGTGGCACAATCGACATCCGGCTGTAAATTCAGCCACGAACGGACACCCCACACATATCATATTATTGTTTCAGCCTCGTTACGCAGAGCGTATAATCGGCTGAAAAATAACACGATATGTGTGGGGTGTCCTGTTTCTTGCCTTTATTATCCCCTCATCCTTATCTCATCTGTGCCAATCTCGATTCTGCCTTCCTTGAGGAGGTGGCCGATGGCGCGTTTGAATTCGTTCTTGCTCATGGACATTTCGTCGCGGATGAGTTGGGGGTCGGCTTTGTCGGTGAAAGGAAGGCGGCCGCCGTTTTCCTGCATAGCTTCGAGGATAGCCTCCGCATCAGAGCCGATCTGAAGATATGCTTTCTCGCGAACACTGAGAGTGAGCTTTCCGTCGTCGCGAACCTCTACCACTCTGGCGGTTATCTCATCGCCGATCTTGATATCTCCGTACAACTCCTTCTTGGGAATGAGAGCTGAGAAAATATCGTCAACAGCCACGAAAACTCCGAAGTTTGAACTGGTCTCATAGACCGTTCCGCGAACTCTGTCATCCTTGTGATAAGGGCTGTCGGTTCTAAGGAACTCATATACATTCATAGTAACCGCAAGTCTTCCGGATTTATCCACATAAAGGGCACAAAGAACACTCTCGCCCTTCTTCACTTTTCTGGTCTGCTCTCTGAAGGGAAGAAGCACGTCCTTCTCAAGTCCCCAATCCATAAATGCTCCGATTTTTCCTACATCGGTGACAGTGAGCATATTGACGTCGCCCAGCATGAGCTTGGGAGTCTTGGTCGTGGCGATAAGTCTGTCATCCGAATCCTTGTAAAGGAAAACGGTAAGCTTATCTCCTATCTCGGAGCCCTCGGGCACCTGCTTTTTTGGCAAAAGCACTTTGTCCTCGTCGCCCTGCTTCTCTGCAAGGTAAACTCCGAAATCCACCTGTTTAATAATTATCAGTTCCTGTTTTTCTCCGATTCTTAACATTTCTATAATCCTTTTATTTCTATTATTGCATATGGTTTGCCGGCATCATCGTTTATATACGTGAGATAGCTGTCTTCCCCCACATAAACCACCGGTTGTACCTCATCTCCCAGATGCGCCTGCTGCCTGTACTCCGCTCTTATCTGGATCTTTTCCCTACTCTTGGCGAGTTTACGAAGCTTATCAAGATCATTTTTCTCCGCCACATAATCGAAAGCCTGAAGCGCAATACGTATGTACTGCCCGTTGTTCACATGAAGGTTTGAATCAAGATGATGCATCCCGATTATCTTAGAAGGCGCCTTGAATATCTCTGCCCCCTCCACCGGGCGGATCTTTCTTGAAGCGTAGTCCATGGGGAGCTTCTCATCAAGAGGATAGGTAGCAATTATATCATCGTCTATCCTAACCGGTGTCCCTTTTTCCATATTTATCAGTGTCCACACGGAATTCGCAACCGCAAGCCTCTCGCCATCCTCGGTATCCATATAAAAATTTCTGAGTCCGAAAAATCCGTTAAGCTCATAGGGTACGGTACCCGTCACAACCCTTTCGCCAAGCCCCGGCAATCTGTTCACCACCACCTGCCAGCTGTTTAAAACCCAGGCCGTTCCCTTTTTTGCCATCTCCTCTATGGTCGCAGGGCCTTCCTGTGTCTGAAAAGTCGAGCAGTCCTGGAAATAATCTATAAGCGATTCAAATGTAAGATAATTTTCTATATCCGTTTCCGAATACCGTATTCTTGAATTAAATGAGTACATTTTTTTAAATCCTCTTCTTAATTATCATAGCACAAATCGCTGCCGTTAGCGGCATAAGCATCACGACGCAGTATTCGTACCTAAAGTCCACCACCGGAGCTGCTATAAGGAGCGTAAGCACAAGCGCTGCCTGCAGTATCACAAATACCGAAAGCTTTCCGCCCATAGTCTTTTTCTTCCAGAGCATCATAAAAAGAACAAAAACCACAAGCCATGTGTAAGCCCCGGCGCACCACAGCATCCCGTAAAGCGGCACAAAGCTTCCGAGCTTGATAAGAATTTCCTTTCCCTTTACAACCGCTTTTCCTCCTATAAGAGGCGTAGGCACAAGCCCATAGGAATTGCCCATTATGCCGTCGATATTTCCCACGTCATAGGAAACATCAGGATACACGTATCCGCCCTCAAGGTCAAACCAGGCTCTTATATAATGCGCGGGATGCACCAGTCCAAGCCGCATCCACAGCCCAAGATAGGCACCTTTGTTATTCTCGATAACCTCGGGATGCCCTGCCCTTACAAGTTCCTTGATATTATCCGCAAAATCCGGAGCATAAAGCTCATGGATATAGGTGGTATCTATGACCGCCTCCACCAGTTTCCTGTCACCGGAAGATAATTCCTCATCCTCCACCAGAACTCTCGCCACCTGCTGAAGAGGCAGTGATAGCGATTCCGTAAAATCTGGCTGCACAACACCTGCAGCATTCATAACAGGTCCCTTTATCAAAAGAGCAATCACCACTGCGGCTATTACAGAGACAAGCGCCTGCCTCATATTTTTCCTGAAACCATAGATGAAAAACGGCGCACATACCAAAAATGCATACCAACCGTTCGATCTGAAAACAGACATCAAAACCGAAAGAACTGCAAAACCGGCGAAATCCATGGCTCCCGGATTTTCCTTAAAGCTCATCTCACAGAGCCTGCATCCAAGCAGCATAACTATCCCCGCAAATGGAATGTCCTTCCAGATGGTAACTGAAAACACCGCATTAAACGGTACCAGTGCAAAGAATGCAAGAGATAAAAAAGCAGGGACAGCTTTTCCCGTAACCCTTTTTACCTGCACCACAACTCTCGAACAGCAAATAGCAAAAAAGATCATCTGTGCCACTGTATAGAAACTTATCGCTTTATTCACATCACCCGTGACCGACATGCCAAGCTTATAAAACAGTGCTATCAACATCGTATGCGCTATCGGATGATGATTGGAAAGTGGATTCACTCCGATAACCTGCTCATATTGCACGATGGAATCTGCGGTCATGATCCCGGGATATTCATATAGAAAGTATGGGAGCCAGCACAGAAAGCAAATCGCTGCGGCCAAAAAGAAAACTGCTGTGTCACTAAGAGTATTTACCCCGGTGCCTGCCTTTTCTGCAATCTCGTCATCACCTTTTGCAGGACCCTCTTTCGGAATAGGAAACGGATTCCCAACCTTCAAAACCAGCTGAAACACCCTGAAATACGAAAGGAAAATTCCCACCAGCATAATTGCAATTCCAAGAAGCCTGAACAGGGCACTGTCAAAACGAGCCACCGCTCTTTTCCCGTACAAAAATATCACTGCGGCCGTCAATATCGCGGACATCGCATATATAGGCAAAAAGAGCTTCCGCTTTCTGTTTTTCCTCGCCTTCACCCCCATCGCACAAAACAGCGCAAAAAAGACAAGTGTCAGCGGATTTCTGACTGTGATCCCCAGCATGAGCTGAAGTCCCCATGTACACAAAAATGCCACAAGAGCATTATTCAATTCTTTTTTCTCCAAAACTTCCATATCTGTTATAATCCTTGTAGAAATAGCGGGCCGAAAGGAACTACATTATCGCATGAACAGTCAAAACTTACCATCAGACAACACAATAAAAGTCCATGAGCTTATTTACTACATATATTTCCTTTTGCTTTTTGGCGCAAGAGCCATCGGACTCTATGACGGACAGCCCGTTTACAACGCCTGCCTTGTCCTTGGCATGCTCGCTTTTATCATCAAAATCGCGGCCACAAGGCATACACTTTACGAATACATCGCAGGAATTGCCTTTCTGGGAACCGGCGCACTGACCTACCTCTGCTCCGGGGAAAAAGGTCTCCTTATCTACTTTACCATGATGCTCGGCATGAAGGGTATACGTGAAAAAAAGGTTGCAAAGCTGGGGCTCATCATCCTTTCCGTCTCCTACTTTGTCCTCTACCTGCTCTCCGTCACCGGCATCATCTCCGAGCTAAATCACATGAACAAGCGCAGCGGCTACGGATTTCTCCTCCGTCATTCTTTGGGATACCCTTATCCCAATACTGCGCATACAACGCTTCTCATACTGATAATCTTCTTTTTCTATCTCTATGAAGCCAAAAATCTCAGAAGCCTCCTTAAGGCTTCTGTTATTGCTATGCTCCTTAACCTGTATGTGTATCTTTATACCGTAAGCCTCACCGGACTCATATCCATCAGCTTATATCTTATTATAAACATATATTTACAGCTTAGAAAAAATCGCACCAAAGCAGAAAATGCACTTATTTTACTTCTCTTTCCCGCGATAGTTATCTTCTCGATCGCAGGACCTCTCCTTGCAACCGGAAGTGCTTTCGAATTCATGAACAAACTCCTTCACAAGCGCTATGAATTCGCTCTGTATTTTCTGACCACTGAAAAGATAACACCCTTCGGTTCATATTTTAAAGCACCGCCCACCAACTGGTATATGCTCGACAACTCCTTCCTGTATCTGTTTTTGCAGCTTGGAGTGGTACCTTTCGCTCTGGTCTGCGCTCTCTATATTATGTGGATTGGAAATCTCGTAAAGGAAAACAAAACCCGCGAACTGGCGGTCATCATAACCTTCTGCTTTATCGGAATGAGTGATCCGTTCCTGTTTAACCTAAGCTTCAAGAATCTGACCTTCATATTCCTTGGCGCTTACCTTTATGATTCTCTGAAAAAAATGGAGAACACGCTTCCCGCCGCACTGAGCAAGGAAATAATTATCCTTCCGTTTGGCGAAAAAGAAATATCTGCTTTCAAAAACGGATTTGCCATCCCCGGAAAAATCCTGTCAAAAAGCTTTTATGAAATCAGCATACACCTCGTAAGGTATGCGCTCATTTTCGCAGTAATCGGGCTTATCGGGTGCGCTTTTTATGCAAAAACTCACACTGAGCCCAAGGTTCTGTATGTTGAAACCGAAATCGCAGATCCTTATTTCAATCACAAGAACATCGAAATGACTCAGGCCGACGTCGATGCCGCTCTTGCAGCCGGTGACCTCGTCGTAGGATATGACAGTGAAGATCCCACTATGTATGTGTTCAAGAAAAGTGCTCCGCATATGGAATATATACGAAGCACTCTGACCTTCGGTATCTGGGCCGGTCTTATTGCGGCTCTGATAATATCAGTTATCGGATCCGCCCGCAAACGATGAGATTTCTCTTACATACTCATCGTAGTCTCTAATGTATTCATTTGCGTCATAGTGCTCGCTTGCAAGGACAAGCAGCACGGAATCGGCGCTGAAATCGTACATCTCCTTCCAAACCATGTTAGGAAGATATATTCCGGTATTCGGTCTGTTCAGACAGAAAATCGTCTCATTCCCCGCTCCGTCCATAACCTTAACCTTACTGGTTCCCGCCACGTTTATAAGCACAAACTCAGTCCTCTTATTCGCGTGCTGACCGCGGACAACGGTTGCGTCACTTCCATACATATAGAAGGCTCTCTTTATATCGAAAGGGATATCCTTCCCACCTTCCACGATGACAAGCTGACCTCTCTCATCACCCATGTCCTTGAATTCTATCATCTTTACGCGGTCCATATGATTAAGCATAACTAAACTCCCACACGTCAATAATTGAACGAAACTTAATACTTTTTTAATTGAAAGACTCTTTATATAAGACTAAAATTATAAAAGAGGCTACGTTACATTATAAATTAAGATTGGGGGTTTGTGCAATTTAAGCACAAAGGACAGACATGAATTTCTTCAAAAAATGCATAAACCAGAAATGGTTTCCTTACACAGTGGCATCCTGTTCCGCAGTACTTGTTTATCTTGGCGTGTCACACATTAACCTGCTGTTTAAAGGAATAGCTGTACTCGGGAAATATTTTTCACCGGTAATAACTGGACTGATCCTGGCATATGTTCTGCATCCGCTTGTTGCCTTTTTCGAAAGGACTATCCTTTCAGGAATAAAACAAAACGGAATAAGAAGGTCTCTGGCAATACTTCTCTCTGTCATGGTTGTACTGTTGTTTATCGCAATACTGATGATTGCCCTGATTCCTCAGCTTGTAGACAGTATTACGACTTTTGTGTCAAACCTGGACAGCTATGCACGTTCGTTGGAAAACCTGCTCAATAACTTAAATGTCCAGGCAGGTAACTTCCATATCAACCTTTCCGGAATCATAGGCAAGATCAATACCTTCCTGTCGCAGTTTGCACAGAAGCTCCCTCAGGCCATGTCCCAGATAATAAATGTATCTGCCGGCATAGGTAAGGGATTCTTCAACTTTATCCTTGGCTCTATCCTCGCCCTGTACTTTCTTGCAGGCATGGAAAAGCTGCAGGCCGGAAGTGTCAGACTTATGAAGGCATTTATTCCTGACAGCTTTTATCAGAGAATGAGCACATTCTGGAGCACCTGCAACGATATCCTGAAGCGCTACATCGCAGGAGATCTTCTGGATGGACTCATCGTCGGAATAGTAAACTGGTTCTTCATGACAGTGACCGGCATGTCCTACTCAGTGCTGATCTCACTGTTTGTCGGAGTAACCAATCTCGCACCTACCTTCGGACCCATAGTCGGTGCCATTATAGGTGCTTTCATCCTGGTTTTGGTAAATCCTATACATGCACTTATCTTCCTCATCTTCACGATAGTGCTGCAGACAGTTGACGGATATATTATCAAACCCAAGCTTTTCGGAAATACACTTGGCGTCTCAGCCGTTTGGATACTTGTTACTTTGGTAGTCGGCGGGCGCATGTTCGGCGTTGCCGGAATCATGCTTGCCATTCCGTTTGCCGCTATCTTTAACTTTACATATCAGAATTGGATTCAGAAAAGAGAGGCTGCTCTTGCCGATAAAGCAGAACCCCCTGAAGAGGAATAATTATGAAGGTAGAGGAGTACACTTATCAGGAACTTAAGCACATGCTCGATTACATGAAGCGGATGTACGATACCGTCCGCCTCGTTGACCCTGTCGAATGCCGTGTGATCAGTGTGGACACCTCAGGAGAACTCCACTACGAAAAGGAGTGTTATTCCGCATGGAATGCCGCTTCCCGCTGTTCCAACTGCACCAGCTACAGAGCGGTTATGAGCAGTCAGCGCCAGACCAAGGAAGAGGTGTATGACGGTCACAGGTTCTTAGTACAGTCTATTCCGATAAAACTGGTACTCCCGGACAGAAATAATTTTTCCTGCGTAATGGAACTGATCACTGTCGATGACAAGGAAGGCGAGACATTACCGCCTACTCATCAGATATTAACCGGTGAGGATGAAAAACAGGTCTCCCAGGGCATGACAGAGACCGATTATCTCGTTACTCACGACCTTCTCACAAGACTCAATAACCTTGACGGAATCTGCCGCGAGGTCAGAAGAATTCTTGTGGAGGATCCGGATACCAGAAGAGTTCTTATCACGGGAGATATCCGTCACTTCCGCACCCTCAATGAACGCTACGGTGTTCAGAGAGGCAATGAAGTCCTGATTGCCATCGCTGATATGCTACGAAGAAACTGCGGCGAGGATACTGTTTACGGCAGAACCCACGCGGATCACTTTGTTCTTTGCATGCCTGAAGAACGATTCGATGAGGGCGTTTTTATGAACGCTGTGGAAGAAATAGGACAGATGATAGACACAGAGAATTATCACCTGTTTTTCCATCTCGGAGTTTTCAGGATTGATGATCCCGATATCCCGGTAACTGTTATGATAGAGCGTGCAGACCTTGCTCTTAAGTCCCTTCACGACAGAAGAGAAAACGTTCTGACTTTCTATACCAATAAGCTCCTTAAACAGGCTGAAAATGAAATAGAATTCCTGAACGCCTTCCCCAAAAATCTTGAGGACGGTCAATTCCATATTTTCCTTCAGCCGATTTTCGATCAGCAGCAGCGTGTAACAGGAGCCGAGGCTCTGACCAGATGGATAAAGCCCGATGGCTCGATTACTCCGTCGGATAAATATATTCATATCCTTGAAAAGAATGACAATATAGCAAAACTCGACTGCGAGAACTGGGAGCGCGTTATGAAACAGCTTCGCTCCTGGCAGGCCACGGTGAGAGACCACCTTGTTATCTCGGTGAATGTATCTCCGAAAGATCTCTTCTACATGGATGCGCTCAAAAAGGTCAAGGAACTGGTACATGCTTACAGCGTTGATCCTAACAAGCTTATCCTTGAGTTTTCAGAGAGAGATCTTATGAATGACACAGAGCTTCGACTTGAGATCCTGAACAAATTCAGGGCAGAAGGCTTTAAGGTAGCGATAGACAATTTTGGCGCAGGTGATTTCTCCATAAATATGTTAAAAGAGCTCCAAGCCGACTATGTAAAACTGGACAAGTCCTTCATCGACGATGCCTTAGCGAATCCCCGGAGCAAGATCGTACTTGAAGCCTGTGTAAAGCTTATCCATCAGCTTGGCATGAAGGTTGTGGCAGAGGGTGTTGAAACACAGATGCAGTTCGATTACCTGAAATCCATCGACTGCGATAGATTTCAAGGTTATTATTTTACCCCGGCCATTCCAATCCAGGAATTCGAAGAGAAGTATTAAAATGAAAACGCCCCGTGCATTGCACGGGGTTTACTATTACCGCAAGGAGATGCGGGCCACATCATAAATTATTAATGGCAGGTGCTGGTACATCATGAAGAGGATGTGCACCGTAATGGGTACGTATATGTTTCTGGTCCAGAAGAATGCTACTGCGTAGGGAAGGGCAAGCACCATGGCTTCCACAACACCAAGGGGCAGATAAGCATAACTGAAACCGCAAAGTATAAGTCCCAGTGAAAAGCTCACAAGAGCTGATGTACAGGAATCAAAATTCATTATTGCTTTTCTGAAGAACAGTTCCTCTGAAATAGGACAGAGAAAAAGAATTGTTATGGCATACAGGAATTCTCCGATATAGCTGTTTTCCCAGGTAATACCATAGGTTCCGTCCAGCGCTCCGATGAAACTGGGCTGGATGAGACGGAACTTTATCATGTAGCAAGCCTGCGCTGCTAAGACAGTAAGTGCAACGGGTATCCAGAATTTCTTGATACTCTTAAAATTTTGCGTATATTCTCTGATTGAAAAATCTCTGGCGAAATAAACAGCCAGTACCAGATAGAACACAAAAAATATGTAAAGCGTCTTAAACGGCTTTATTATACAAAATATGATAAAAAGCACTTCCCATATAATCGGAAAGGCCAAATTCTTAATCTGAGATTTCACAACCCACCTCTAAGTGTATAATATCTGATTGATTATACCACATTACTCCGAAGTCTGCTCAAATACGGTAAAAAAAATCCTCAGAGGAACTCTCTGAGGAAAAACTGGGCTAGTAGGATTCGAACCTACGAAATGACGGAGTCAGAGTCCGTTGCCTTACCGCTTGGCGATAGCCCACCGACAAGATTGTATTATACGTATGTTTATCCATTAATGCAAGCACTTTTTTTAAATTTTTATAATTTTATTTTTCGGTTTCCTAAAACACTATTCCATAAGCCAATTTTCGCATTATTTTCAAAAAAGGTGTTTGAAATTTAATTATACATGTATTATTATAATCCAGACGAGGACGTCAATTTTGACGCCCTCGTTTTTTTGTTTTTTCAGGAAAGGGTGATTCTTATGTTACGCGAAGCAAAATATGTAAATGCAATTTATAAAAGCGGAAGCTTTTCAAAGGCTGCTGCGGCTCTGTTTATTTCCCAACCCTCTCTCAGCGCCACTATAAGGAGGCTGGAAAATGAACTTGGGACCACCAGCTTTTATTGCTGCTATTCACTTCCGATACATCTCAATCCATTCCGCAGCAAGTATCCCAACATAAGTATCAACCTGAATGAAAATACCAGCAGTGAAGAGATGATCAAAACACTCCGCCTGGGCCAGATTGATTTTGCTTTGAGCAGTAATCCTGTAGGCTTTGAAGAATTCAAAAAACTCTTCTTTCTTAAGAAACAGCTTATTCTCGCTGTCCCCGGTGCCTGGGAGGTAAATGACAGCCTTATAGACTATCAGCTTTCCTTTAAGGATGTCCTTAACGGAAGGCAGCGAAGCCAGACCTGTCCCAAGGTATGGAATTGACAAGTGATATTCCCGATACTGCTTCCTCACCGGCTCCCGATACCATGATCATGTCTGCCATGCCTACCGTAACTGCCAGGAGCTGTTCTATTACCATCGGGATGATCAGCTTCATAAGTTTTTCTCTGCTAAACATTTCCTGCTCTCCTCCCTGTCAAACTTTCCGAATCTTTATAACAAAAAAGGCGCCGGATGTTTTATCTCCGACGCCGTTGTCTTTGCTATGGGTGTATTATATGGGCATCTGTTTTGTATGACAAATACCTGTTAATTTATACCTCATAACTATTTAGTTATAGGGTTCTGTCATTATCCGGGATGCGATATGTTTTATATCAGCCTTCAAAGAGAAGATCCGCATAGGTTGGGAACGGCCAGTCGTTCTTATCCACAAGCATTTCAAGCTTATCTGCGGGAGTTCTGAGCGCTGTCATTGCAGGAACTACCTTATCCTTGCAGTAATATGCTCTCTTTCTGGGTTCGGATATGCTTCTTGCCTTCTCCTCTTCCTTAATAAGCTTATCAAGAGCTTTCTTCATTGCTCCGAGCTGCTTTGTAACTTCTGTAAGTTCACTTGTCATAACCGAAACATCGCAGCCTGCTGTCTTAACTTCGTTGATATTTGAAGCAAGCCCGCCTGCGTACTTCATAACCGCAGGAATGATCTGCTTACTTGCCATATCAATCATGGTGAGTGCTTCGATATTGATAGTCTTGGAGTATGTCTCGAAAATAATCTCCTGACGTGCCTCCAACTCTGTTTTTGTAAATACGCCGAACTTCTTAAAGAGATCGATTGCCTTCTTTGTTGTGAGGACTTCAGCTGCCTCGATGGTTGAAGGGATGTTGGGAAGGCCTCTTCTCTCTGCCTCCTTCTTCCACTCCTCGGAGTAACCGTCGCCGTTGAAGATTACTCTCTGATGCTTTGTCAGGTACTCCTTGATAATATCGTGTACTTCCATATCAAAATCGGAAGCCTTCTCAAGTCTGTCTGCTGCCTCACTGAAAGCCTCTGCAACAATTGTATTAAGCGCTGTATTTGAGCTTGCCATAGAGTCGGAGGAACCAACCATACGGAACTCAAACTTATTTCCGGTAAAGGCGAAGGGTGAAGTACGGTTTCTGTCCGTAGCATCCTTCTCAAATTCGGGAAGGGTTGAAACACCTGTCTTGAGCTTTCCGCCGCGCTTGGATCTCTTGGCTTCACCTGTCTCAATAAGCTGGTGAACAACATCCTCAAGCTGCTCTCCAAGGAACATGGAAATAATAGCCGGAGGTGCCTCATCAGCGCCGAGGCGGTGGTCGTTTCCAACGTCGGATGCGCTCTGTCTAAGGATATCAGCATGTCTGTCGACAGCCTTAACTATGCAGGCAAGGACAAACAGGAACTGAATATTTTCATTTGGTGTATCACCGGGATCAAGAAGATTAACTCCTGTATCCGTGCAAAGTGACCAGTTGTCGTGCTTACCTGAACCATTAACGCCCTGGAACGGCTTTTCATGCAGAAGACATCTCATGTTGTGATGCTCCGCAACTCTCTTCATGGTCTCCATGATGATCTGGTTGTGATCTACTGCGATATTAGCTTCCTCATAAATCGGGGCAAGCTCGTGCTGTCCGGGAGCAACCTCGTTGTGCTGAGTTTTTCCGGGAACTCCGAGCTTCCAGAGCTCGTTGTTAAGATCCTTCATGAACTCTCCGACGCGCTCTCTGATTACGCCGAAGTAATGATCCTCCATCTCCTGTCCCTTGGGCGGCTGAGCTCCGAAAAGTGTACGGCCCGTGAAGATAAGGTCGGGGCGCTGCAGGCTCTTCTTCCAGTCCACAAGGAAGTACTCCTGCTCGGGACCAACTGATACATTTATTTTCTTTGCCTCGGTATTGCCGAAAAGATGAACGATCCTTAAAGCCTGCTCACTTACAGCCTGCATGGATCTAAGAAGGGGAGTCTTTTTATCAAGAGCCTCTCCGTTATAAGAACAAAATGCGGTGGGTATGCAGAGTGTTACGCCTGCACCTGTCTCCTTAAGGAAAGCGGGAGATGTGATATCCCAGGCTGTATAACCTCTTGCCTCAAAGGTTGCGCGAAGTCCTCCTGAAGGGAAGGACGAAGCATCCGGCTCGCCCTTAATGAGATCTTTTCCTGAAAAAGATGTCATCATGTGTCCGTCGCCTCTGGCGCTTGTGATAAATGCATCGTGCTTCTCGGCTGTAATACCGGTAAGCGGCTGGAACCAGTGAGTATAGTGCGTTGCACCGTGCTCCATCGCCCAGTTCTTCATCGCGTTTGCAACAGCATCCGCAGAAGCCAGTGAGAGATCTCCGCCCTTTTCCATGACCTGGATGACCTCTTTGTACACACTCTTGGGCAGACGCTCGCGCATTCTCTCAAGTGTGAACACATTTTTACCGAAAAGTTCCTCAACCATGACCTGTTCGCTCATATACACCTCATTTTCATTTTTTAATATTCAAGAGTATTTCGCCAATGATTGTACTATATTAGTTTGAATTACACAAATAAAAAGCCCCCACATTTTTCCATATCATATATAACTAATTGGCAGCGCAACAAGATTTTCCCTCAGATACATCTTTTTATCTGTCAGGCAGAGGACTACTCCCAATCCCCTCTTTTTATCAGGAATCTTATCAAGGACGACATTCGCTCCGCCCATGATTGCCTTGGGATTACCGGTCATTTTTATCTCAACAGGATAAAGAACTCCGTTTTCTTCGATAACCAGATCAATCTCATTTTCACGGCTGCTTGTTTTGTCCTTGCCTCTGTAATAAAAAATGCTGAATCTGTAGTCAATGCCCTCATTGGAATACGTCTTTAATATTTCGGAAACAACAAAAGTCTCAAACATATTTCCAGTAACAGCACTGTTCTTCAAGGCATCTGCCGTCAGCCAGCGCGTAAGATAGCAAGCAAGACCTGTATCCCTGAAGTAGATTTTGGGTGTCTTAATCGCTCTCGATAATGCACTTGAAGAATAAGGCTGCAGTAAAAATACAATGCCTGTTCTTTCAAGAATGGAAATCCAGTTTTTAATAGTTGGCTCTGATACTCCCACATCCGAAGCAATATTGGCATAGTTCAGTATCTCCCCGGTCCTGGCCGCAACCGCCGTCAAAAACTTGAAAAAAGTAATACTGTCAGCGGCTATAAGTTCATTGATATCTCTCTCCAGATACGTATCAACATATGAAGAATAGTAGTCCTGCCAATCCCTGTCCACATCGTACAACTCAGGATAAGAGCCCTTATGGATTATCTCCCATATGTCATCGTAATCCGCAAGTTCTTTCTCTCTTTCTTTCAGATATTCATCTGTAGGGACAAAATGCTTGTTAAAATGAACCCCCTTAATCTCACGAAGCGAAAGCCCGGATAATTCCATAACAGAAACTCTGCCGGCCAATGATTCACTCATTCCCTTCATCAGCTCCAGCTTCTGCGAACCCGAAAAAATGAACTGTCCTCTCTCCTCGGATTCATCTATGAGTAGCTTAACATCCTCAAGGATACTGTTTTCTTTTTGCACTTCATCTATAAAAAGCGGTCTGGGATTGTTTAAGAAAAACAGTTTAGGTTCCTCTTTCGCCTGCATCCGGGTCATCTTATCATCAAATGACACCCTGTTATAATCCGCAAACTGATGCTTAAGCAGCGTCGATTTTCCAACCTGCCTTGCTCCGGTGAGCAGCAAACACTTGCTTTCAGAAGCTCTTTTCTTAAGGATACTTGAAATAGCCCGTTCAATATATGCCATAGACGCCTCCCGACTAATCTAAAGTCTGATTTTATTTTAGTCGATGAGTGTTATCAAGTCAACGATGTACAGAAGGCCGATATTATAAAAAGAACTCCGGCATCTCTGTCGAAGTTCTTTTTTGATTTACTTAACTTTTGCGTTGGTTTGTTTTTTGATTTTCTTTATAAGAGTCTTCTTTTCGTTTTTCTTCAGGCCTTTAACCTTAATCACGCAGTTCTTATGCACTTCATCAACCGCCTTGGTTCCAATAGTCAATGAAGGATTGGCCTGTATTGTCATCTTCTTAAGTCTGTAGCAGTGATAGAATGCTTTTTCACCCAATTCTTCTATTGTTGAAGGAATCTTTACTGATTTAAGGTATTTCAAATCCTTAAACGCACCAGTACCTATTCTTGTCACAGTATACTTATCTCCTAAATACTCAACTGTTTTAGGAATTTTAAGTTTTTTAATAGATTTATTCTTGGTCCCCAAAATTGTCACAGTGGTATTACCATTTATATAATATGTAAAATCACCATTCTCAAATTTTTTGCCCACGTAAGGATTTGAAGCATTTTTCACATTTTCATCCTGTAGTGACGGCATATCGGGTATTTCCCATTTTGTCTGAGTATAGCTTATATCATCTGATGTATCTTCTGCTGAATCATCTTGAGCCGAACCAGAAGATCCCGCCTGTGGATTATATCTGACATAGTGATGAGAACCTGTCTGAGGCTCGATTGAATCTATAATTTTACCATCATCAGGCTTGCCATCGTTGTTGTCATCCATGAAAAACTTTCCACCAAGTTCCACCTTGGAAATGGCTCTGCCAAGCATTTTGGGACTCCAGAACTCCTGAAGTGAATCACAGTTTTGAAAGCTCACATAGCTTATTATCCAATTACTAAGATTAACACTTCTTAGGGATGAACATCCATAAAAAGTGAAACCATCCATATTCGCAGTATCAAAATGACTTACATCTATGCTTGTGAGTCGTTCACACGAAGCAAACATTCCACCCGCCCACTTTACTTTTGATGTATTAAATCCACTTACATCAATATCTGTTAGCGATGAGCAAAGCCAAAACATCGCATTCATGTCTTCTACATTAGAAGTATCAAAACGGCTTACATCAAGACTTGTTAATGCTTTACAGTTCTCAAACATGTGCCCCATACTCGTTACATTAGATGTATTAAAGTTCGAGCCCAGCTTTATGCTTTCTAATACATCACAATGTTCAAACATATAAGCCATATTTTCTACGTTAGAAGTATCAAAGCAAGTAATATCTAGATTTTTTACATGACGGCAGTCTTGAAACATACAAATCATATTCTGCACGCTAGATGTATTAAACCCTCTTCCAAAATGGATAGCAGTAGCCTGGCACCCCCTAAACATATAAGTCATATCTGTCGCATTAGATGTATCAAAATTTTCCAAATAAATATTTGTCGCACAAACACCATCAAATGCCCCAGACAAATTTGTGATTTTCGATATATCACAGTCATGAAATTTAGCAGTACCAACCCTTGAATTCGGTACAAAACAATCTGCATAAAATTTTTCGAATGATCCCGTCACATCTACTTCAATAATGTTTGCACGAATTCCTTCAGGAATATCATAAATCAACCCATGAGAGGAAGCATCTATATTCTCTCCCCACACCCATAATTTTCCCTGTGAATCCACCTTATAGTAAGCGTGAGATCTATTGTCATATGTTGCCGGCAACAGATCCCCTGTTGCCGATGCAGACAAGCTAAAGAATCCTCCAAACACTACTATGGCAAAGACCGCAACCATCATGGATAAAGCTAAAATTACCTTTTTTACACTACTTGTCATTTAAAACCTTTCCTTTCTCATAATCATAACAAAAAACGCCGGGCACAAATCAAATGCAAGAACTCAGATCCATCACCGATCCAATATCCTTGCAGCGTTATAATATGCCTGACGTTTAATAGCCATTAAAATATTTAATTATATAAACAACTAAACAGTCACTTACTCTGTTCTGTTCTATCAAAAGCATTGATTTTCGCCCCTCAAATGAAATCATCTTTTGTTAAAGTTCTTCTCAACAATTCAAGATGGTATCACATTTGTTTTTATAAATCAATATTTAATTTATTTTTGTTTATAAGTGTTCATTATGTTATTGTTACTACTTATTACAGGTTTTGTTTTCTATTACATCTTATTACTACTTATTACTACTTTCACTAACCCACACACATTTTTACATCCGACTATTATAGTTAAATTGTACCTCTTCGAGCCCGTTACACGATTTGTAAATGAGAAAGCGTTTATGCCACTTTGGTATACATTTTGAGACCTTTTTGCAGATTATTTCTCCGGAAAAGTAAATAGAATGGCGATTTTCCCGTTTTGGTATCCCTGTTTTGTAAATTCATGGATACCAAAGTCCCTAAAAAGCCTTTTTATTTACAAACACTTCTGTAAAGGTTCTGAAAAGCGCCGAAAAAGTATACCAAAATGGTGAAAACGGCTTTTTATTTACTTTTACTATAGCCTTTGGCCACGCCTAGCTAAAATACTACGGATACAGCCCCACCAACACAAAAACACCGACTAATCTAAATTTAGACTTTAGATTAGTCGGCAACTTTGATTCATATCCAGTTATATTTCTATTTTACTTCTTTTATTACTTCTTCAAAGTTTTCTACTTCCCATATATCAAAATATCAGCAGGAAATATTCTCGCTTGAGCCCGTATGTACTCTCAGGATATCGTACTTCTCAGTCTCCTGATCAAGCTTGATATAAAGTACCTGCTTGGGATGAGGGCAGCTCTCCATCTCATCGCCGTCTTCGTTAATGATGCCGAGGACTTTGGTCTCGATGTCGCGTCCGTCGGGCTTCATGATCTCAATGGTATCGCCCACGCAGAACTTGTTTCTCTGCTCGATTTTAGCAAGACCGCGTTCATTTACCTCACCTACGATACCAAGGTAGGTATACTCATTGACATAAGTATTTGCGTCATAAATCTGAGCATCGTCTGAGGGCTTGCCAAAATAGAAGCCTGTGGTGAACTGTCTGTAGGTACATCTTGAAATCTCATCAAGATACCAGGGCATGTTCTCACGGTATTTCTCCTCGGACTCAAAATAGTCATCAATAGCCTTGCGGTAGGTTCTGGCAACAGTTGCAACGTAAAGAGCAGTCTTCATGCGGCCCTCAATCTTGCAGCTGTCGACACCCGCATCCACAAGCTCCGGAATATGCTCAATCATGCACAGATCCTTGGAATTGAAAATGAAGGAGCCTCTCTCGTTCTCGTATACCGGAAGGTATTCTCCCGGTCTTGTCTCCTCAACCACCGCATATTTCCAGCGGCAGGGATGTGTACACTCGCCGTGGTTGGCATCGCGGCCCGTGAAATAGTTTGATAAAAGGCAGCGACCGGAATAGCTTATACACATTGCGCCGTGGATAAAACTCTCAATCTCAAGATCATCGGGGATATTTTCACGAATCTCCTTGATCTCTTTAAGTGAAAGTTCTCTTGCGGCAACTACTCTCTTTGCACCCTGGTCAGCCCAGAACTTGTATGTCTCGTAGTTTGTGTTATTTGCCTGAGTTGATACATGGATATCAATCTCCGGACAGATTCTTCTTGCCATCATGAACATGCCAGGATCTGCGATGATAAGTGCGTCAGGTCCAAGCTCCTTTAATTCATGAAAATATTCCTCTGCCCCTTTAAGGTCATCGTTGTGCGCAAGGATATTTGCTGTGACATGCACATGTACTCCATGCTCATGGGCAAACTTAATGCCCTCTGCCATATCGTCGTGGCTGAAGTTTTTAGCCTTTGCGCGAAGACCAAAGGAGTTCCCGCCGATGTATACGGCATCAGCTCCGAAAATTACTGCAGTTTTTAATACTTCAAGGCTGCTGGCAGGGATTAGCAGCTCTGGTTTGTGTTTGTTCATATATTACCTCACAGTTTCAGCGACATGGCCATGCCGTCGCCTACGTTCAAAATAACGCTTTGGAGCTCGGGATCGTGCTTGATTGCAAACAGGTACTCCCGCATTCTCTCGTGGATTGTGCGGTTGCGTCTGGTTACGGCGAACCTCGACTCCATCACATCTCCGTCCTGGAGCACGTTGTCGGACAAAAGGAGCCCTCCCTTTACGAGGAGTCTCTTGCAGTCCGGCAAAAAGTTGATATATTGACCCTTTGCGGCGTCCATAAAAATAAAATCATACTGCCCGGAAAGATCCGCTAAAATATCGGCTGCATCCCCCTCAAGCAGTGTGATTTTATGGTTTGTATCATATTTATCGAAGTTCGCATGAGCAACAGGTATGCGCTTTTCAAACTTCTCTATTGTGGTTATCTTTGTATCATCGTCTGAATAGGTCGCCATCAGAAGTGCGGAGAAACCCACCGCACAGCCGACTTCGAGAATATTCTTCGGATGATTCATCTGAAGGAGGAACCTTATAAGGCTCTGGGTATCCTTCCTTATTATCGGCACGTCATCCGCAAGAGATTTTCTCTCAAGCTCATCAAGAAAAGGGGCATTGCCCTGATCAAGCGAATTGATGAAGGTGCTTATTCTCTCATCACTGATCACCTGAATCCTCCTCGCTCTCTGCGATAGAAGATGCACTCATTATCCCTATAATCTCATCCGGCGTCATTGACGGGCTGAGTTCATAGGTACCGGGTGCTATCATTCCGTGATACTCCGAAAATCTCTCCTGAAGCCAAAACAGCTTACTGTTATTGATGATTCCCCTGTTTTCAAGGAGCTCCGCTATCTCTCCCACAGACATGCTGTCCGTTATCGATACCGACACTGTTCTGGTATCATACTTAGAAGCCGGAACCTGATTATAAATATTGTATCCGTATGTATAGGCCTCAGATGCATACTTACTTATCAGCATCACAGCAACTATTACAAGCAGAACCTTGACTAAAGTATCAAGAATTCCAAGTCCTATTCCCCTTGCGTCCATAGTTCCTCTTTTCTGTCATTAGTAGTTAGAATCCATGATAATAGGAAGAATCATGGGTCTTCTCTTTGTCTTCTTCCAGATAAAATCTGATAAAACATCTTTAACTATGTTCTTAAGCTTATTCCAGTCTGTAATATTTCTGTCGAGCGCCTCGGTGACCTCATCAAGCACAAGATCCGTTGCATCCTCGATCAGCTGATCGGACTCTCTAACATATACGAATCCCCTGGATACAATGCTGGGCCCTGATACGAGCTGCGCATTTTCTCTGTCTATTCCGAACACAACAATTACAATACCATCCTCTGCAAGTCTTTGTCTATCACGGAGAACCACATTTCCAACGTCTCCGACACCGAGACCGTCAACAAGAATAGTTCCTACAGGCACTTTTCCAACGACCTTAGCCTTCTCCTCAGTCAGCTCCAGAATATCTCCGGACTTTATTATGAAAATATCATCCTTATCCATTCCGAGGCCCATCGCAATGTTCTTCTGGGCTATCAGATGTTTGTACTCACCGTGAACGGGAATCGCGTACTTAGGATGTACAAGTGTGTAGATAAGCTTTATATCCTCCTGGCAGGCATGTCCGGAAACATGAACATCCTGGAAAATAACATCAGCGCCTCTCACAAGGAGGTCGTTTATGATATTTGTAACCGCCTTCTCATTACCCGGAATCGGATGTGATGAAAAGATGATCGTATCGCCGGGTCTGATGCTTATCTTCTTGTGCTGTCCGCTCGCCATACGGCTAAGGGCAGCCATGGATTCACCCTGGCTTCCCGTTGTGATAATAACTGTCTTGTTATCGGGATAATTGTTAAGCTGATCAATCTCAATCAGCGTATTGTCCGGTATCTTGATGCATTCGAGCTTCTGGGCAATATCGATGATATTGACCATACTTCTGCCCTCGACTACAACCTTCCTGCCGAATTTATAGGCAGTATTTATGATCTGCTGAACACGGTCAACGTTGGATGCAAAGGTTGCGACAATAATTCTCGAATCCGAATGCTCCTCAAAAAGTGAATCGAAGGTCTTACCCACGGTTCTCTCAGACGCCGTAAATCCGGGTCTCTCGGCATTGGTGGAATCACACATAAGTGCAAGAACGCCCTTTTTACCAATCTCCCCAAATCTCTGAAGATCAATGGGATCTCCGAAAACAGGAGTATAATCCACCTTGAAGTCACCGGTGTGAACCACGATTCCTGCAGGTGAATATATAGCAAGTGCAGCCGCATCAACAATCGAATGGTTGGTGCGAATAAACTCAACTCTGAAATCTCCAAGGTTGATGGACTGTCCGAATTTAACAACCTTTCTTCTGACCTTCTTTAAAAGTCCGTGCTCTTCAAGCTTATGCTCAATGATGCCCATTGTCAGCCTTGTGGCGTAAATCGGAACCCCTATCTCTTTAAGTACATAGGGAAGCGCACCGATATGATCCTCATGTCCGTGAGTTATCACAAAGCCCTTAATTTTATCAATGTTGTTCTTAAGATAAGTAATGTCGGGGATTACCAGGTCGATTCCCAGCATATCATCATCGGGGAATGACAAACCGCAATCCACTACAATAATACTGTCCTCATATCTGAAGGCAGTAATGTTCATTCCAATCTGCTCAAGGCCTCCAAGCGGTATAACCTGAAGCCCTGACGCGGATTTATTAGTATTCTTTTTATTCAATCAGTTTTCCTCCAAAATTGTTTCGATGGCCGAAAAGATAATCCCATGATCTGAGCCTGCCGGTCTTTTCCCCAGTCCTGAACTACCGGTATAAAGCGATTCACGGATTAAATCCCCGGATCAATCGAGTCCTATATCATCTTCTTCAAGAAGTTTTCTGAAAACAACAGCAACTGCTTCAAGCTCACTGTCATCATCTACAATTGTATAATTAGCCTCGGTTTCACCCTCAGCTGAATCATCACGAAGTATCAGCGCCTCGCCGTCCCCATCCTCGACATCAGTCACAAGAATGTAGGATTTGGCACCTATCACAGTCTGTTCCAAAACAAAAAAATCCACCGGCTCCTCGCCTTCGGGACGAAATGTTATTTTTTCCATTTATTACTCTTTTACCTCTTTATCCCTGTTATCAAGGTAGTCCTGCAAAATGATCTGAGCTGCGATCATATCCACATACTCCTTGCGGTCTGCTTTTTTAATTCCAACCTCGTCCATTATAGCGTCGGCTTCAACAGTAGTAAGCCTCTCATCCCACATGATCACGGGAAGAGATGTGCGTCTCTCGAGCTTCTCCTTAAACTCCAAGGATAAACCTGAGCGCACAGATTCAGACTGATCCATGTGCAAAGGCAACCCCAAAACTATAAGCTCAACCTTGTACTCCTGAATCAGCTCCTCAATTCTAGCCAGTGTTTTACGAAGCTTATTCTCTTCTTTTCTACGGATAATCTCTTTGGCCTGTGCCGTCATCAAAAGCTCATCACTAAGAGCAACGCCCACAGTCCTTGATCCGTAATCCAATCCCATTATTCGCATTATTTTCTGGACCAGTTATTATTCTTTATATACTCCGTGAGCATCTCTTCCACAAGCTCATCACGCTCAACCTTCATAATAAGACTTCTGGCGCCCATATGGCTCGTAATATATGTAGGATCTCCGGACATGATATATCCGACGATCTGGTTTACCGGATTGTACCCCTTCTCCAGAAGCGCCTCATATACAACGGAGAGAACCTTCTTGACCCCTGTCTCAGGATCAACATCTACTTTAAAAAATTGTGTATTTCCAAGATTAGTATCAGACATATAGCTATCCTCACATATTAAAAATTGCGCCTTTTTCTCCATCAATATCGGCACATACTTGATTTTATCATAACGCATAAAGCCTAAATAAGCAATGTATCGTCTCTTAAGAAACTATTAAACGTGTGCTCCGTTATATCTCCGGACTTTATTCCGAGCTCCTCAGCTTTATCCTTCGGCACCGCAATCCTGATGTATCTAGTGGTTAGACCTATCAGATATTCCTTGCCGTCAATGGTTTCAAAGTCCTCCCAGAGCACCTTCTCCGTAGCTCCTATGAAGCTCTCTCTGTAGCGTTTTGACTGCTCTTTCGTCATTGTGAGAAGAACATTACTTCTTGCGGTCTTTTCCCTGTCAGTCAGCTGATCCTCCATCTTGGCAGCCACTGTGCCCTTTCTCGGAGAGTATTTGAACACGTGCATCTCATAAAAATCGATATCCTCTGCGAACTTCCTGCTCTCCTCGAAGGTCTCCTCTGTTTCACCGGGGAATCCCACGATGATATCAGTCGTTATAGCAGGTTTATCATAGACCTTCCTCAAAAGACGTACGCTCTCGGCATATTCCTCAGCGCTGTAGTGTCTGTTCATGCGCTTAAGGGTGTCATTGCTGCCGCTTTGAAGTGAGAGGTGGAAATGCGGACAAACCTTGGGAAGTGCCGCCATACCCTCCGCCATCTCCTCAGTGATAATGCGGGGTTCAAGGGAACTAAGTCTTATTCTGTCGATACCTTCTATATCATTGAGCTTTTGTAAAAGTGAAAGCAGCGCAGATTCTCCCTTATCAAGGCCATAGGAGCTGATATGTATTCCGGTGAGAACTATCTCCCTACAGCCATCTGTCGCAAGCTTTCTTACTTCGCAGAGAATCTCAGCCTCATCCCTGCTCCTGATGCGCCCTCTTGCATAAGGAATTATGCAGTAGCTACAGAACTGGTTACAGCCATCCTGAATCTTGATATAGGCTCTTGTGTGCCCGGGCATGCTTTTTAATTCCATGCGCTCATATTCCTGCGCAGGATCGTTAATCTCAGTCATGCTCTCGCCGCCAAGAAGCTTATCCACCTTAAGACCGGTCTGTTCCTCTTTCTTATCAAAATAGTCCCTTAAAATCCCGACTATTTCTGCCTTCTTATTGTTTCCGACAATAAGATCGATGCTGTCATCGGCCTTCACACCCTCTTTATCAGTCTCAACATAGCATCCGCACGCCACAACCACAGCCTCAGGATTCTTCCTCTTAGCCCTGTGGAGCATCTGTCTGCTCTTATGGTCCGCGATAGAGGTAACAGAACAGGTATTGATGATATACACATCTGCCTTCTCATCAAATGCCACAATATTGTATCCGCTCTCTTGTAACTTTTGCCCCATAACATCTGTCTCATATCGGTTTACTTTACAACCGAGACTGTGTAAGGCGACACTTTTCATATTAAACCTCCGCTAATTTTGACGTATTATATCATTGACTTTTAACGTCCTTCCGTTTATCATGAAGAAAAGAAGGAGGTATTTGCGCAATGAAAACCGTAAAAATTTCTTTAAATTCTATCGATAAGGTTAAGTCTTTTGTAAACGATATTACAAAGTTCGATTATGATTTCGACCTTGTATCCGGTAGATATGTAATTGACGCAAAGTCCATCATGGGTATTTTCTCACTTGATCTTTCCAAGCCGATTGATCTTAACATCCATGCTGAAGACGGCGCCGATGAAGTGCTTTCAATCTTAAAGCCTTACATGATCTAATTTTAAAATCTACTGAAACCTGCGACAGCGTCGCAGGTTTTTTAGATTTCAGGCTTCCAACACAATAATCTCATCCGTATCCAGTGCAGTCTGCACCAGTTCATCAATCTTCTCATCAAGTCTGTGCTCATGAGCCCTGATAACCTCAAGCCTCGGCTTTGTTACGGGATGCTTTGCCACGAAAATTGTACAGCAATCCTCGTAAGGAAGTATCGAAGTCTCATAGGCATCAATTTTCAGTGAAATATCAACAATATCCTGCTTATCAAATGCGATCAAAGGTCTGTATACAGGCATATCCGTTACAACCTCGTTGGTCGCCATAAGGCTCTCCATAGTCTGTGATGCAACCTGTCCGATACTCTCACCGGTTACAAGTCCCATGCACTTATTCTGAGCTGCAATTGTATCTGCAATTCTCATCATATATCTGCGCATGATGATAGTAAGCTCATCGTGCGGACACTGCTTATAGATATACATCTGAATATCGGTAAAGTTGATAACGTGAAGTCTGACTTTCCCCGTAAATCTCGCGATAACCTTAGCAAGGTCAACAACCTTCTGCTTTGCTCTCTCACTTGTATAAGGCGGAGCATTGAAATAAACCGCCTCAATCTCGGCACCGCGCTTTGCGATCATGTAGCCCGCAACAGGAGAATCGATACCGCCTGAAAGAAGAAGGCAAGCCTTACCGCTGGTTCCTATCGGCATTCCGCCGGGACCGGGAATGATCTCGGAGTAGATGTTAACCTTCTCACGGATCTCAACACTTACGAGAATATCGGGCTCTCTGACATCAACCTTCATCTCCGGGAATGCATCAAGTACCTGCGCGCCGATCTCGGCTGCTGCCTCCATAGAATCAAGAGGATAAGTCTTATCCACTCGTCTGCACTTAATCTTGAAGGTCTTGTTTTTATCCGGATAAACTCCGTCAAGGAACTTTATAACCTCAGCTGACAAGCCGTTAATATCGGGAAGCTTTCCGTCTCCGTCCCTCTCAATGCATACAGCGGGACAAATTCCGGTGATTCCGAACACTGTCTGAAGAGCAGCCACGGTCTCATCGAAATCAAAGCCCTTCGCATTTAAGTAAATTCTTCCGGAAACCCTGAAAATGCTGAACTCACCCTCGCACTTTTCAAGAACGCGCTCCATCTGTTTTACCAGCGCCTCCTCGAAGAGGTATCTGTTCTTACCCTTAATTCCTATCTCTGCGTACTTAATTATAAATGCATGGTACTGCATGGTTTATCTCCTTGAAAACTGTCTGAGCATCGGCACTATCTCGGCAAATGCTTTCACTGTGGTATCAATCTCTTCCTTAGTCGTAAGTTCCGACATGCTGATTCTGACGGTGCTTCCGTAGAAATCCTTGGAAATCCCGATAGCCTTTAAGGTACCGGATACTGAAGGGTGACTTGACGAGCAGGCGCTTCCCGCTGATACGTAAATCTCCTTATCCTCCAGGGCATGGAGCAACACCTCTGCCCTCACGCCTTTAACAGACACGCTGATGATATGCGGAGCTGTCTTTCCTATAGCTTCTGTCAGCTCATCTTCTGAAAAATCGTAGATACTCTTTTCCGAAGTATCAAGTCCGTTAATCCTTATATCCTGAAGAGCCCCTGTAAGGCCTGCAATCAGCTGCTTTTTGCGAGCATAGAGAGTCTCTATTTTTTCATCAAAGCCCTCGTAAATCTCCTGCGCTGCTCTGCCAAGTCCGACAATTCCGGGAACGTTCAAAGTGCCCGAGCGCATGCCGCCCTGCTGGCCGCCGCCGTAGCTTATGGGAATAATTCGCACTCCGTCTCTTACATATAAAAAGCCGATGCCCTTGGGACCGTGTATCTTATGACCGCTGACGGACATCATATCTATTCCGAGGTTCTTGGGAATAATCATCTGTTTCCCGTATCCCTGAACGGCGTCCACATGGAATAGAATCTTGGGATTAGCCGCATGAATGATTTTTCCTGCTTCCTCAAGAGGCATCACTGAGCCAAGCTCATTGTTGACCGCCATGATTGAGACAAGGATGGTGTCCTCTCTGATTGCGTTCTTGAGCTCATCAAGGTCTATGACGCCCTTCTCATTGACGCCAAGGTAAGTCACCTCAAAGCCCTGATCCTCAAGATATTTCATGGAGTTCAGAATCGCCGGATGCTCAACGCTTGTGGTGATGAGGTGCTTTCCCTCTCTGTGATGAGCCATCGCTCCGCCGATTATGGCTGTATTATCGGACTCTGTGCCGCCTGAAGTGAAAAGTATTTCCTTCGGCTTCGCCTTGAGAGTCTTTGCAATTTTCTCTGTTGCTTCCTTTACAAATTGTTCTGCCACAACTCCCTTGTGATGCATGCTGGAAGGATTACCGTAATCCTCGGTCATCATTTGGAGAGTCAGCTTTGCCACGTCGTCATAAACGCGCGTAGTGGCGGAATTATCTAAATATATTTCCATTGTTTGCCTTTCATTCCCCTCATCCGTCAGCTTCGCTGACACCTTCTCCCTGGGAGAAGGCATAGCATTGTATTCAAACTTCAAGATTATACATTAACCATGCGAGCATTGTAAAGCCTGCGGTTTCTGTGCGCAAAATACGCTTGCCCATGGTGATGGTCTTAAAACCTGCCTCTCCGGCATAGCTTATCTCTTCATCGGCAAAGCCGCCCTCAGGTCCGACGAATATTCCGATGCTCTGCCCGGGCTCTATCGAATCAATAACTTCCCTGGTGTACTCCATACCCTCTGCCATCTCGTAGGGAAGGAGCTTCACATCAAGACTCTCCGCATATTTAACCGCTTCCTTGAAGGTCATGGGCGCTTTTACCCCGGGTATAACTCCGCGCTTACTTTGCTTCGCCGCGGCTTCCGATATGGCATTCCACCTCTTAATTTTATTCGCTGCACGCTTTTCATCGAGCTTCACAACGCTTCTTTTCATGGAAACCGGAATTATCTCAAAAGCTCCGAGCTCCACGGCCTTCTGGATTATGAGTTCCATCTTGTCCGCCTTGGGAAGTCCCTGGAACAGGTATATCTTTGATGGAAGCTCTGCGCCGGATTCCTTAATGAAGCGCAGTTCCCCGATAAGTTCGGTGTCGGAGATCGATTCAATGCCGAATCTGTATTCCTTCTGATCGGCGGTGTCCTCATCCATCAGGCTTACCGAGAATTCCTCGCCCGGTTTCATCCTAAGGACGTTAACCATGTGGTTGTAGTCATCGCCTGTGATTACTATTCTTTTTTGGTTGTCTATAAGTTGGGTGCTGCTTGCAAAAAAATGGTACATAGGCCCCTCAATTCTTCTTGGAAATTACGCTGACCCACTCGCCCTGCTTGCAGACCTCGATAATATCAAGGCCGGCGTCCTCGTGAGCCTTTCTGATAACATCTTCCTTGGCTTCAATGATTCCGGAGGTAATGTAAATGCCGCCGGTTTTCAGAAGGCCGGGAACGATGGGTGTGAGCGGAACAAGAACGTAGGGAAGGATATTGGCTACGACGATGTCATACTTCTCCTTGCCAACCTCTTCCTGAACCTTCTCATCATCTATAATGTTTCCGATTATAAGGTCAAAATCCTTATCTGCGATGTCATTGTTCTTCTTGTTGTCGTCAACTGCCGGCTCTGAGCAGGGATCAAGGTCTGTTCCGACGCAGTGTCCTGCTCCGAATTTCATCGCAAGAATGGAAAGCACGCCGCTTCCGGTTCCGATGTCGAGCACCTCTGCTCCGGGAGTCATGTATTTCCTAAGAGCCCTTATGCAAAGCTGAGTGGTCTCGTGCATTCCTGTACCAAACGCGGTTCCGGGATCAATATGAAGTGTGATGTTCGCTTTTTTCTTATCCTCCTCGTCGGGAGTCTCCCAGGAAGGAATTACCAGAACGTCATCCACCAGGAACTTATGGAAGTACTGCTTCCAGTTATTGATCCAGTCGATATCCTCAGTTACATCAACGGAAATCGTTCCGTCGCCTATATCGGAAAAGCTTGAAAGCTCATCGAGAACTCCCCTAATCTCCTGCTTTATCTGATCGGGAGTCTTCTTTATTTCAACCTCTTCACCGTTATCATCATACTCGTGGACGGTCAGCATATTGTCGTCGTCGACTTCGAGAAAAAAGTTCAGATATGCAACACCCTCCTCACCCGGAGCTATTACCGCGCAGCTGTCAACACCTGTCTCCTCATCATCCGCATCCTGAAGATCATCCGTAAACATCTGCTCCTTGTCGGCAGCTGTGAGAGGGGCATTATCCTCTATCTGCGCACCTTCAAGACCGATATCCATCATACTGCTGACAATGATATCCTCTGACTCTTCGTTTGTTCTGATTCTAAAACGCATCCACTTCATAGTTTTACTCCGTTTTTCTAATCTATTTTCAGGAAAAGTATATATAAGTACAATAACAGAAATAGCGGGGAGCTTGTACTCCCCGCTCTGTAATTATGTTTTATTTCTTCTTACCGAAAAATCCGCCCTTTTTCTTACCGCCATCATCATTTCCATCCTTATCTCCGGAAATGCTGTCGGCAGCATGCAAGCTGTCTCCGGTCTTCTCATCAAACTGCTTAAGGAGCTCCTTCGCTTCCTTGGAAAGCTTATCCGGAACCTGAACTACAAGAGTAACATAATGGTCACCTCTTACATCCTTGTTCCTGAGTGTCGGAACACCCTTTCCGCGAAGTCTTACTCTCGTATCTGTCTGAGTACCTGCCTTAACATCATAGAGCACCTTACCGTCAACGGTATCAATAGCAACCGTTCCGCCGAGTGCAGCTATTGCATAAGACATAGGAACTGTTGAGAAAATATCATAATCCTGTCTCTGGAAAATAGGATGATCCTGTACGATAACTTCTACAAGAAGATCTCCTCTGGGTCCACCGTTTCTGCCGGGCTCACCCTTTTCACGGATACGAACGCTCTGTCCGTTATCAATACCTGCGGGGATTGAAACCTGAATTCTCTTGTTGCTTGCAACATATCCTGTTCCGCCGCAATCGGTACACTTATCCTTAATTACCTTACCGCTCCCGTTACAGTCGGGACATGTCTGAACATTTCTGACTGTGCCGAAGAAGGACTGCTGTGTGAATACAACCTGACCTTTACCACCGCACTTGGGACACATCTGAGCTGTTGTTCCCGGCTTAGCACCGGTTCCCTTACAGGTCGGGCAGGGATCCTTAAGTCTAAGTTCCAGTTCCTTCTCACATCCGAAAACTGCTTCCTCAAAGGTTATACGAACGCTGGCACGAATATTTGCTCCCTTTGCGGGGCCGCTCCTCGCACCCTGGCTCCTTCTGCCGCCTCCGAAGAAATCTCCGAATATATCACCGAATATATCGCCAAAGTCTGCTCCACCGAAGTCGAATCCGCCATATCCGCCGGCACCGCCCTCAAATGCAGCGTGACCGAACTGATCATACTGACGTCTCTTCTCAGGATCGCTCAAAACCGCATACGCCTCGGATGCCTCCTTGAACTTGTCTGCTGCAGCTGCATCTCCGGGGTTCATATCCGGATGGTACTTCTTTGCAAGCACACGGTATGCTTTTTTTATTTCATCATCACTGGCTCCCTTGCTAACTCCAAGGACCTCGTAATAATCGCGCTTCTGATCTGCCATGTGTCTCTCCTAATTTACGCTAATTGCCCAATACATCTTATCTGATGTATTGGGCATTAGCAATATTTATATTATTAAAGTTTTATAAAACGGATTAAACCTCTCTGTAGTCGCCGTCAACTACGTCGTCTGCATTACCTGCATCTGAGCTCTGAGCTGAGCCGCCCATGCCGCTCATGTCAGGGCCTGCACCCTGAGCACCTGCTGCGCCCTGAGCACTCTCATAAACCTTAGCGAAGAGAGCCTGAGCATCAGTCATGAGTTTCTCCTTCTGGCTCTTGATTGTGTCGATCTCGCTGTCTGTAAGCTCACGATCCTTAGTCTGCTCAAGAGTATCCTTGAGAGCCTTGAGGTCATCCTCTACAGTCTGCTTCTGAGAAGGATCGATCTTGTCGCCAACTTCCTGGATAGCCTTCTCTGTCTGGAATACGAAGGAATCAGCTTCGTTTCTAGCGTCAATGCCTTCCTTACGCTTCTTATCCTGAGCTTCGTACTCAGCAGCTTCCTTGATAGCCTTATCGATATCTTCGTCAGACATGTTGGAGCCAGCTGTGATTGTGATGTGCTGCTCTTTACCTGTTCCAAGATCCTTAGCGGATACGTTAACGATACCGTTTGCATCGATATCAAATGTAACCTCGATCTGCGGAACACCTCTCATTGCCGGAGGGATTCCATCAAGACGGAACTGTCCGAGTGACTTGTTGTCCTTAGCGAACTGTCTCTCACCCTGAAGAACGTTGATATCAACGGCTGTCTGGTTATCAGCTGCAGTTGAGAATACCTGGCTCTTCTTTGTAGGAATAGTTGTGTTACGCTCGATAAGTCTTGTAGCAACACCACCCATTGTCTCGATTGAAAGTGAAAGAGGTGTTACATCAAGAAGAAGGATATCGCCTGCACCTGTATCGCCTGCAAGCTTACCACCCTGGATACCTGCACCTACTGCTACGCACTCATCGGGATTAAGGTTCTTTGAAGGCTCATGTCCTGTGAGCTGCTTAACCTTCTCAACTACGCAGGGAACACGTGTTGAACCACCTACAAGGAGAACTTTTCCAAGGTCTGAATAGTTAAGGCCTGCATCCTTCATAGCGTTCTGTACCGGAATAGCACTTCTCTCTACGAGGTCGTGGATAAGCTCCTCGAACTTAGCTCTTGTGAGATCCATATCAAAGTGCTTGGGGCCTTCTGCTGTAGCTGTAATGAAAGGAAGGTTGATGTTGGTTGTTGTAGAAGAAGAAAGTTCCTTCTTAGCCTTCTCAGCTGCTTCCTTAAGTCTCTGCATAGCCATCTTATCGCTTGAAAGGTCTACGCCTTCCTTAGCCTTGAACTCAGATACCATCCAGTCAATGATCTTCTGGTCAAAGTCGTCACCACCGAGGTGTGTGTCACCGTTTGTTGAAAGAACTTCGATAACACCGTCACCTATATCGATGATTGATACGTCGAAGGTACCACCACCAAGGTCGTATACCATGATCTTCTGCTCTTTTTCGTTATCAAGACCGTAAGCAAGAGCTGCTGCTGTAGGCTCGTTGATAATACGCTTTACTTCAAGACCTGCAATCTTACCTGCATCCTTTGTAGCCTGACGCTGTGCGTCATTGAAGTATGCGGGAACTGTGATTACTGCCTCTGTTACTTTTTCGCCGAGATACTGTTCTGCGTCTGCCTTCAGCTTCTGAAGGATCATAGCTGAAATCTGCTGAGGAGAATACTTCTTGCCGTCGATTGTGCGGCCGTTGTCTGTACCCATATCTCTCTTGATTGATGAGATTGTGTTCTCAGCGTTTGTTACTGCCTGACGCTTAGCGGGCTCACCTACGAGACGCTCGCCATTCTTTGTGAAAGCTACAATTGAAGGTGTTGTTCTTGCACCCTCAGCGTTAGCGATAACGGTGGGCTGACCACCTTCCATAACAGCTACGCAGCTGTTGGTTGTTCCTAAATCGATACCTATGATCTTACTCATTTTATTTTCCTCCGTTTAATTTCAAGACCCCTCATCCGGCACTTCGTGCCACCTTCTCCCAAGGGAGAAGGCTTATTTGAGGTGGCATTTCTTGTAAAATTGTTCTATATATTACTTCGCAACGGCAACCATGCTGTGTCTGAGCACTGTGTCGTGATACATATAACCCTTCTGAAGCTCCTGTGCCACGAATCCTTCCTCGACATCTTCGCTCTCAACCTGCATTACAGCGTTGTGGAAATTAGGATCAAATTCCTTTCCAACGGCTTCGATGGGAGTTACACCAAGATCCTCAATCTGCTTCATAAGCTGCTTGTATATCATATTCATTCCGTCTGCAAAAGCGGAATTCTTCTCTTCTTCAGGGACAGCAGCAAGTCCTCTTTCGAAGTTATCTACAACAGGGAGAATTTTCTCAAGTACACTGGATGCTCCCTGGTTGAACATCTGCGCCTTTTCTCTGTCGGTTCTTGTTCTGAAGTTCTCAAACTCAGCAAGCTGGCGCATGTATTTATCCTGCATCTCTTCGAACTTTTCTTTGTAAGGGTTCTTCTTTTCTTTTTTACCGAAAAGACCTTTCTTCTCACCCTCGGCGTTTTCAGTGTTCTCGGCACCTTCTACGTTCTCAGCGGCCTCTGCTACAGCTTCGGCAGCCTCTTCCTCTGCGGCCTCGGCAACCTTGTTTGCTGCATCAGCTACCTTTTTAGCCTTCTCGGCAACTTCCTGCTGAAGTTCCTTTGCAGTTTTCTTACCGGACACTGTATTTGTATCCTTCTTAACTTCCTTACTCACTTAAATACTCCTTATGGTTCTATTCTTTTTTATATAAATCATCCAGAGCTCTCATCATATTCTTAAGTGCTCCGACAACTTTGTCGTAATCCATTCGCTTAGGTCCGATAACTCCTACCGTTCCTCTCATGCCCTCTCCGAGATCGTAGGTCGCTGTTACAACGCTGCAATCCTTCATGGACTGAACCGGAGACTCATTACCGATGTAAACCTGTATACCTGTCTCCTCTGAGGAGGACTGAAGCGCATTCTCAACGATACTTGTAAGATCGCTCTTATCCTCAAAAGTGGTTATGAGGTCACTTGCTCTCTCCTTATCAGCAAGCTCGGGATATCTGAAAATGTTGTTCGCACCGCTGGTGTAAATCTGAAGGTCCTCATCCTCCGTAATGGCATCTCCGGCTGTATCGAGTATCTTGTCGATTATCTCGCTGTGGATACCCGCCTCCTGCTTCATCGCAGTTATAAGTCCGAGGTTAATGTCCTCTATGGAAAGTCCTGCAAGTCTGGTATTAAGCAGGATATTGAGCTTAAGCATATCCGCTTCGGAAAGCTCCTGCTCCACCTCAACCATTCGGTTCTTAATTACGTTTCCTTCTATTACTATAGTGGTAAGAATGTGTTCCTCATCCACTCTGGAAAGCTGTACGAATTTCAGCTTATTCCTTCTGATCATGGGTGCTGAGATCATTGAAGCGTAGTTGGTATCAACCGCCAGGGTCTTAGCAACCTGCTTAAGGAGCTTCTCAAGCTTCTCTTCTTTATCAAGAAGCATCTCCTTCATGTTCTCAACTTCCTGTTCCTTCTCAGCGAGCATCTCATCTACATAAACTCTGTAGCCCTGATCTGACGGAATACGTCCCGCGGAAGTATGAGGCTGCAATATAAGTCCCATCTCCTCAAGATCCGCCATCTCGTTTCTGATGGTAGCCGAACTGAGATTAAGATCCGTGTACTTGGAAATCGTCCTACTGCCCACTGGCTCGCCTGTCTCGAGGTAATTGCGAACAATTGCATGCAGTATTTTCTTTTTTCTGTCATCCAGTTGCATCACAAACCTCCTTTTTGATGTGTTAGCACTCAACGTCATTGAGTGCTAACATCTTCTGAGAATAAATTACCACTATAAATTATTAATGTCAATAAAAAACCCCAAGGATTTCTCCCTGGGGACGAATAATCTACATATATGTGATAAAGTCCCGGCCTGCAGCAAGCAAGCTTGCCAGGCCGGGACCTTCCATCCTTGTTTATCACATCCCAAAATCAGCATGAACCTCGCCGTTAACAACGAAGTATACTCTTTCCTCTTCGGGCTTTACATAAAGCTCAAGAGTCTTGATCTCGGAAACTTTTCTTCCCATATCATACTGCCATACATTCTTGGCATTCTCGATAAAGGTGTCATATGTAACGCTCTTATCAGCATACTGAAGAACGATATTTGTCTTTGTTGCAGGAGCCTTTGCAGCTGTTGTCTTCTTTGCTGCGGGCTTCTTAGCTGCTGTAGCCTTCTTTGCTGCAGGCTTCTTAGCTGCGGGCTTAGCTGCTGCCTTAGTCTCAGTCTTCTTGGCTGCTGCCTTGGTTGCTGTAGCCTTTTTAGCAGGTGCTGCCTTCTTTGCTGCAGGCTTCTTTGCTGCGGGCTTCTTCTCTTCCTTCTTATCAGCTGCCTTGGTCTCAGTCTTCTTAGCTGCTGTCTTAGTTGCTGTAGCCTTCTTTGCTGCGGGCTTCTTAGCTGCTGCCTTCTTTGCTGCGGGCTTCTTAGCTGCTGTAGCCTTCTTCTCCTCAGCCTTAGGTGCCTCTGCCTCAGCAGGCTTTACTTCATCCTTCTTTTCTGCAGCAATTACCGGTTTCTTGATAGTCGCAATCGGCTTTAAAGCTGCTTCTCTCAACTTGTCTTCAGCCATATCTCCCTCTCTTTCCGTAAGGAACGCGTGTTATGCGTTTTTGCAAATTTATCATTACGTTTTTGAGTTTAGTACATATTCTAAAAAAAGTCAACATTTATGCGCTTTTAGACCAGATTCTATTCTTGAAAGCGCCTTTTTAAGCACTTCCATGGAGGACGCAAACGAAATTCTCACGAATCCTGGGGCAAAATAAGCACTTCCGGGCATCATTGCAACACCATATTTTTCCAACAAATATTCGCATAATCGTGTATCGTCATCTATAATTCCGTAACCCTCGTATTCTTTTCCGAGAAAAGCACGGATATCGAAGAACGCATAGAAGGCTCCCTGGATCTCATGGCAGATGACACCGGGTATCTCACGCAGTTTTTCCTGAACAAAGTCTCTGCGCTTCTCAAACTCTGATCTCATGAGCTCGACAGAATCCTGGGGCCCACAAAGCGCCTCAACCGCCGCATACTGAGAAATGCTGGGAGGTGTGGTCGTTGTCTGGCTCTGCACCTTCACCGCTGCGCCAATGACATCGGCTCTGCCGCAGACGTATCCAAGTCTCCAGCCTGTCATGGAGTATGTCTTGGAAAAACCGTTAACCACGATAGTTCTGTCCTTCATCCCCTCAAACGCTGAAATGCTTTTGTGGCGATTCTCACCGTATATTATTTTTTCATAGATTTCATCGGAAATAACAAAGATATCCCTGCTGATCGCAAGGTCAGAGAGCCCCTTCAGCTCATCCTCGCCGTAAACCTTGCCGGTGGGATTGTCCGGGGTACATATTATAACAGCCTTGGTGTGCTCATTTATCGCACTCTCAATGGCTTCAAGATCAAGAGAAAAATCGTCCTTCCTCTTCACAAGAACGGGCTTTGCGCCTGCAAGAGCTACCATATCGGGATAGCTGACATAGCACGGAATGGGGATTATGACCTCATCACCCTCGCCCGCAGCAGCGCACAGCGCACCAAACAGCGCCTGCTTCGCACCGACGGTCACTGCCACCTCATTCATCTCATAGGTGACGCCGTTGTCCTTTTTCATCTTCTCGATTATCGCCTCCCGAAGCGATGCGATACCGTTTCCGGTGGTGTATTTGGTGAAATTCTCATTGATTGCCCGTATTCCCGCTTCTTTGATATTGTCCGGCGTGGGGAAATCGGGCTCGCCCACATTGAGAGAAACTATGTCCTCTCCCTTCCGCCTAAGCTCCTCCACCTTTCCGAAGAGAGCCGTGGTCGGGGACATTTTTACCGCCGCCATTCTCGTAGATAATGTTGTGCTCATACTTTTTTCATACTCCTCATCCGTCAGCTTCGCTGACACCTTCTCCATAAATGGAGAAGGCATAACTACTTGTTACTTTATAAGCATCCTTCTAATTTTATGGTACGCCTTCCTGATGAACCTTCCCACCGTAATATCCAGCTTATGATACAGCCTTGAAAAAGCTGTAATGGGTGGCATTACCAGATAATCATACTCTCCTATATGCTTAAGAAGGTACTCCGGATAACTTCCGTCGACCTCCGTACGCTCAAATCTCGCATCCCTTCCGAAGATGTCCCTGCCGAGCACCAGATTATCCATGGTCTCAGCCAGAATCTCGCGGTCGTTGTATTCCTGATGCGCAGCCGCTTTTACCTTGACGCCTATCCTCTCGACGGGATTGGTCTCGTGCCTTCCGCCCATGTAGCCGAAGTGCCAGCCGCCGTCAGCGACTCTGACAGACCTTTTATCGCAGGGTGACACCAGATCGCGTAGCCTTACGATTCCCTCGCGCGGAATATTATCTATGGAAGTAATCTTTGTTCCAAGCCACTTCCTGTCGCTCTCCGCAACCTCCGGGAACTCTCCGGTAATCGAGAGCAGCTTTCCTGACTTTTCTTCCATATTGAGGAACACATAAAAATTCCTCTGCGCCAGGTGGTAGACCTTCGTCTTATCAAAATTCTCTATGATTTTCGTAAGAACCTTGGGATTTGGAATCTCATCCACATCACCGAACAGGATTATGTCGTCGCTCGTCGCGCCGACTTTCTTCAGCCCCTCTATCAGACGGTTTTTCTGAAAATAATCCCTCTCGTGGGTCAACGCATCCACCGGCGAATCAGTGACCACCACATACTCTATGCGGTCAAGATAATCCTTGAAAAGATCTCTGTTCTTTTCAAAGCAAAGCTCCTTCTCTTCACCTGAGAAGGTCATTGTTGACTCTTCTATAATGAACTTATCCACGTATGGGCTAAGGATTTCTAACCTAAGCCTCAGGATGTCCACTTCATTAAAAAATGGAATGCAATCATATACCATTTTTTCTGATCCTCGCTTTAATCCGGGATTTCAGGCGCGTCTTCCTGCTAAGAAGCATCAGCCGCAAAACCGGCATACCCGCCACCTGATACCTGTAAACATACGCATCCTCCTCGGATGCCCAGGACGGAAGCTTGCCCTTCCCATACTCTTTATAAAAATCGGACCCCATCATCTCCTTCATCTTCCGCTTGATCTCGGAAAAAGGAAGGTCCGAATAGATAAGCTTTTTCATGCCTATCGTGCAGGTCAGGGTCTTGCGCTCGTTTATAACCTCAGTAAAACCACCCTTTGCCCACTTTTTCGCATAATCGTCCAAAACCTCGAAGGCCTTCTCCTGGTTCTCCATAAAGTTTTCATGATAACCGCCCGTAAGCCCCTCTTCGTTTATTCTGTAAAAATACAGTATCCTGTCGAGATATGCAATGCTTTTTGCTTTATCAATTATTTCAGCGGTCTGCAGAAGGTCCTCTCCGTAATTGAGCTTCCTGTTCACCGTCTCCTCGATGCGGCCCGCAAGCTCTTTTCCTATGCACTTGTTCCACATGGCATTTAGCATATCACCGGAGCACATTATTTCATAGAACTTCTTCTTGCCGTCGCCCGAATAAATCTTGCCCTCTTTAAAGGGAAAAGGAAACATCTTCGACTCCGGAGTGCTCATCTCGGCCGCGTTATACAGGATTATCTCAGGCCTCTTACCTTTTCTTTCATATTTAGAAGCCGCTTTCTGAAGCTCAGTGAATATCCCCGGAGCCACGGCGTCATCAGCATCCATGAAAACAAGATAATCTCCCGAAGCTCTCTTTATTCCCTCCTGCCTCGCATCGTAGGCGGACGCGGGTCCCATATGCACCGTCTTTACAAATGGAAAACGGTTTGCAAGTTCGCCGCATATATAGCCACTTCTGTCTGTGGAGCCGTTTTCAATAAGAAGAACCTCGATACTGTTCTCCATCCCCTCAGCGGCCTTTACTATAGAAGACGTCGCTTCACTTATGTACTTTTCAGCATTGTGAACAGGCACTATTACCGAAAACTTCATGTTATATTGTGCTCCCTCTTCCACTTTTCACTTCTTCTCCAGAACAGCAAGGGCCTTACGGCCATCTTGAATCTCTTCGCAGGGCTGTAGAAATGCGGATATCCCTCATTTTCTCCCCACCATTTATGAAAAACGAAAGGCTCCACTCCCTTGTTCTCGGGAAGCGGATGTTCTCTTCCAAACTTTACCGCGCTATCTAAATCAGCCCACTTAAGGCCGTCCTTTTCCATCTGATTTTTGCAGTGACAACAAAGGAAAATATCCTCGTTGTAAAAGCCGTCATATACCTTAACCCAGGGAAGGTCGTGCTCCTTAGGATAATCAAGAAGTCTCTTCGACCTTATGGATACGCTGTTTCCGACTCTGCAGATGTTGCCCTCGCTGTCCCTGTAGGCATAGTCATTCTTCGGAAGAGGCCAGGGAGAGCCTATATAATCGTAGTTAAGAAAGCTCTCGTCCCAGTTTTCCGGATGTATCACAAAGCCGTCCGCATGCACAATAAGAACAAAGTCCGTCTTAATGTGATCGCGAAGTTCATATACCATTTTGTAATTGAATTTGTCGATGTCATCGAGCTTTGATGTGTAGCTGAAGCGTATGTCCTTTGGAAGATAAAACGGCTTTTTATCCGTAATCAGGACCGCGTCGCCGAATTCGATATCGCGCATGCTGTACTTCATCGCCTGCACGGTCTCATATACATCTACACTTGTCATCGCTGCAATCGTGACTCTCGGAAGCTGCAGCTTCTTTGTATTATTCATATATCCTCTATTTATCCGAAGGTTTTTATTATTCCGGTTCTCCTTAATAAGGATCGCCACATTTTCTTAAAGAAGAACACTCCATACAAAAGTCTTCTCCTTATATTCTGGAAAAATTCCCTTACCGCTCCCGGCCTTACATTTCTTCTTGCATAAAGTGCTGAGTGCTTCTTGTATTCCGCCAGTTCAGCTCTGCATTCATCGGCGCTAAAGAGCCTTCCCTTTTTATCCTGATAGGTAAGGAAGCTGTAAATATTCTGCTCCGATGACCAGAAACCGTCGGAAATATTGTGTCTTGCCCAATACTTCGGAGCAATCGCGTATTTCAATTCAGTGCTCGACATAACTGGCATCATCGCAAAGGATGAATTCGAAAGAATAAGGTATCTCGCATTTTTTATGGTGACGTAGTCCTTGCCCATGTCGAAGTGGTGACACTCATACTCGGGAAGCACCTTCCTGGCAGCCTCCTCATCCTCGGTGATTATCATGAACCGCATATTCGGATTCACTTTTTTCATATTTTCGATGGCGTTTAACCAGTACTTTCTGTCGAGGAAAAGCTCCGGACAGCTCGTATACTCGCCGCCTCTCATATTGATGATGCAGAGGTCGTCCGCGGTGTATTCGTAGGACTCTGCCTCCTCCTTCACATGGAGCCAGTCCTTAATCTTATCGCGGTACTTCTCAAAATAGGACTGATCCTGGAGATTCCCGTATATAAGCGTGTTGTCTTCAATTTCAAAAAGCCTCAGGTCAGCCCCCGAAATATAGCAGCCATTGGTCATGTCATGAACCGAATTCCCCATGAAAAGTCTGTCATCCTGCTCATGGAAAATCGTGAATTTGTCCATATCTTCACGAGGGATCTCAGTTCCAAGATCTATGTCCATGAAATACATGCCTTTGTTAGAATGGAAAACGTTGCCGACCTGCCCCGGGTTCACAAACCCGAAGGGGACGCCCCGCTCCTCGGCCATGCATCTCGTGACTACATAGAAAAACAGCTGATTTCCAAGGCCGTAGCCCTTAATAAATTCTGCACCTATCATAAAAACTCTTCCTCATACCACTGTTGGAACATCAGGATGTACCAGATTTGGATCCTGTAGATGCCCCTCTCGGTAAAGTCTGTCCAGATTTTCTCGACAACCTCCGGGTCAAGAATACCCTGCTGCCTGATTTTTTCCTTATTAAGAAGGCCCTCGGCCCAGTCGCGGAGGTCGCTGTCAAGAAGCCACTTCTCAATCGGAATCGAAAAGCCCTTCTTCGGGCGCTCCATCATTTCCTTCGGAACGTAGCGGTAGAGCACGTCACGAAGAACCTTCTTACCCACCTTGTCGTCGCGAAGGTACTGAATCGGAAGGCTCCAGGCGAACTCAATCACATCCCTGTCAAGCATCGGCACACGCGTTTCAAGCGATACCGCCATCGCTGTTCTGTCCACCTTCACAAGGATATCGTCGGGGTGGTAGACCAGCATATCCATAAGCATGCACTGGTGATTCACTTCCTCAAGAAATCCGTTTGGAAGCTCCGTGTATTTATAGGGAATGGTTCCTCTCTTAAGCGCAATCCTCTTTGTAAGCGGATCCGTCTCATGCTCCATTCTGTGGATATCCACGGGTCCCTCGGCGCCAAGGAGTGTCCCCTTTATTCTGTAAATATCTTTATTTTTAAGGGGTGAATTCAAGACTATCGAGCTAGCAACCTTCCTTATAGGATAGGGCACGCCGTGCATCTTCCCCCAGATTCTGCTGATGGATTCATATGAAGTGTAGCCGCAGAACAGCTCATCTCCGCCGTCTCCGGAAAGGGATACGGTCACGTGATCCCTCGTCATCTTGCTCACAAGATATGTGGGAATCTGTGATGAATCTGCAAAAGGCTCGGCAAACATATGCGCAAGTCCGGGAATAACGGCCTTGGCATCTTTTTCCGTAATATAGAGCTCAGTGTGCTCGGTGCCGAGGTGCTTTGCAATCTCAGCTGCGTAAATCGCCTCGTTGTAGGCCTTATCCTCCATGCCGATGGTGAAGGTCTTAACCTTCCCGGGCTCAAGTGACTGCATAAGTGCCACCGTCGTGCTGGAGTCGATTCCCGCTGATAAAAAGGCTCCGACAGGAACATCCGCAACCATCTGGCCTTTTATTGATTCCTTCAGAAGTCTTTCAAGCTCGTTCGCCGCTTCCTCGCTGCTGCCGGTAAACGGATTTTCCTGACCTCTCTTGGCGGTCTCCTTCATAGACCAGTAGGTAGTGGTCTGTGTACCGAGGTCCTTTAAGCTGACTGTCATGAAAGTTCCGGCCTCAAGCTTGTTTATTCCTTTATAAATAGTGTAAGGTGCAGGGATATAGCCCTCCACAAAATAGATATCAAGAACGTCAGTGTTTATGGCATTGTCGAAGCCATCCACAACCCTGAGGCACCCCAGATCGGAAGCAAAAGCGAAGGCTCCCGCAACTTTTCCATAATATAAAGGCTTCTCTCCGACTCTGTCTCTGGCAAGAGTAACTGTCTCATTTCTCTTATCATAAACCGCGATGCCGAACATGCCCTTGCACATTGAAAGGGCTTCCTTCATTCCGTAGTGCTCGATCGCCTCAAGAAGAACCTCTGTGTCCGAGCTTCCCCTGAAATCTCCCGCCGCTGCAAAACCGTCATCCAGGAGCTTTTTCTTTACATCTTTGTTGTTATATATCTCGCCGTTGTAGACCATCACAAGGTTCCCGGAATGGCTGACCATAGGCTGGGCACCGTTCTTGGAAAGGTCCACAATAGAAAGGCGCCTGTGTCCAAGCGCCACTTCACTATTTTCACTTACATAAATCCCATCATCATCAGGTCCTCTGTGAATCATGCGGTCATTCATCTTCTGGATATTCGCGCGCGCATCACCTGAGAACTTCAAAAGTCCTGATATTCCACACATATGTAGATGTCCTCATTCCTAGTGCTAACTTTTCCCTAATAGTACCATATATTCGGGGATAATGAAATTTTAATTTGTTCGCGATGCCGCTTGCCTCCTGACTTTTATGCAGTTCCCGTGAAGTAAGGCAGACGTGGTTTTAGCTATTGCAATGTAATTCGCAGAGAAATTGTAGTAGTATGAAGATGAGATGCAATAAATGATTCAAGCTCAAAAGGAAGCCAGATCTATATGAGTGGTAATGAGAAAAAGATCATTATAATTTTGATAATAACCAGTATCATTGCAATCATTGGGGCGCAGATTTATAAGACAGCAACAGTCTTCAAATATGAGGACCATCTTGATGAAGTTATAATTTCCGTGGACGATAACAGTCTGACACTGCGTGAATTTGGCTATTACATATATACGACTGAAGAGTTCGTCCAAAAACAGGCTGTTTTATATGATCCCGAGGACCCGCTGCATTGGTGGAACACGCATTTTTCTGCCGGACTAGATTCACAGTTTGTCAGTGAACTGGCTATGAAAACGGCTATCAATACGTATTTGTCACATGCAATCTATTACGCCGAAGCACAAAAGGCCGGTATGGCATTAAGCTCCTCTGAGGAAGAAGCTGCACAGTCAGAAGCAGATGAAATGTATCAGAAAATGAGTCCTCTTCAGCTTAAGAAAACAGGGCTTAATGAGTCGCTTATTTATTTTGCATTGTGCAGGAAAAAACTTGCATCAAAATATGCCGAAGATTTGGCGACGAATATCGATTTTTCAGGATATGAAGATGATCTGGGATCCCTGCTTAGCGGAGACGGGGATTATTTTCAGCATGTTATCCTGCCGCAGCACAACGTGGTGATAAATGAAAAGCTTATGAAAAATATAAAGATTGGAAGAATTACTGTAAACAACACATGAACTGCTCTCCTCGTAAGACAAACTGCCAAGTTATCGTTCTGATTTATTCTGAAATTTAATCACAAATTTGAATTTATATAAGCGTATAACCTCTGAACCCGCGCACGGAATAGTACGAATCCGCCCCGTTATGGAATGTGAAAACCCTTCCGTAACGTCGTTCGCAGAACAATGCACCGCCCTTGTCGCGAATATCATCCGGCGTAGTGATCCAACTTGACGTTTTCAAATCAAATTCCCCGAGACTTTGCAGTCGGCGATAGAGTTCCTCCGTCATGATCAAAACGCCGATTTCTTTTGCTTTCCATTCGGCGCTGCCTGACGGCGGGTTTTTAGCACGCCCCTGTAATGCCTTTTCGTCATAGCACAGGCTTCTGCGCCCAGAAGGGGACTCCTTTGCGCAGTCGCAGAAAATTAGCTTTCCCGTCTTTTCGTCATAGCCGATGGTATCCGGTTCTCCGCCGCTCTCCTCCATCCTTCTCAAAACATCCATGGAGCCCTGATGCTCAAGCAAACGTTTCTCTACGTCAAGCCAACTCAGTTCCATATGAAGATTCTTATTATCCTGAAACCTCGCTTTTAATATTTCTAACATGGTTTACCCCTCCAATCTCCGATTGGGAATGAACCATTCCCAAGGATTTTATAACTCGTTACAATTTATTATTTCATCATCCGCAAACCCATGTAAATACTAAATTTGCGGTTGTTTACCTTTCCCTTATGATTTCCCTTGTGTTATATAGTCCCATAGTACTTTACAAGTGTTGATAAGGAAAAAAACACGGATTTTTTCTTCTTCCCGTTAGGCTTTCTTTCGGCATTTTGCCGTCTTGCTTCTTCCTGTGCTTCTTTGAGCATGGTCGACATCCCTGTCTCCCGGTACAAACTGTTCCGAAGAAGGCTGAGCCCGAGGTCAGAAGGATAACAGAATTCGATATGATTATTTTATCCTTTTTTAATTTGTTTTTAGAGGAGATGGAATAGATAATAATTATTAGAGGAATGTTATATGACGTATTGTGTTATTGATGTGTTTTTGGTGAAAATCTTATAGAGTATTGTTCTTCACACCTTAAGGAAGTGATTTCTTAGGGTGTGTTTTTTATTGGTACTGAATTGTAGATATATAGTTATGAAGCCTCAATTTAGCCGGCATATTTATGCTATACGTGATAAAAAGGAGAGTGGGCAGATTTGAAAACAAACAATACAACTAAACACTCCATTATATGGAAATCATATGTGAGACTTGCTCTGGTGAATATGGTGGCTTATGTAGTTTCGAATATCTGCTGCTTTATCGATAATATCGTGATTGGCAGATTTCTTGGCGAGCATGCTCTGGCAGCGGTAGGTCTGTTCTCGCCGGTGCTGGTACTTTCGGGACTGGCATTTGTAATAATTGCAGGAGCAGAAATACTGATAGGCACACTTATTGGAGCTGGTAAGCAGGATAAAGTTACTTCACTTTTTACAAGCTCTTTTATAACAATTGCCTTTATCTGGGCTGCTATTTCTATTGCGCTTTTAATTGCAAGAATTCCTCTTGCTGGATTGCTGGGCGCAAGAGGAGAGTCAAAAGAACTTCTTGAACAGTATATTGCCGGATATTCATTTAACTTATTGTTTGCTGCCCTCAGCTCTCTTCTTATTTCAGTTGCTTCTTTTAATAATGCGATTAAAAGGTCCTATATAGCTACAACTGCGCTGTTCTTTTGCGATGTCGTTTTTGATGTCCTTTTTGTTAATATCCTTGGGATATTCGGGGTAGGACTTGCATCTACCCTGAGCAGTCTTGTTGCTTTTCTTATACTTTTACCTGCTTATACGAATAAGGAGAAGACTGTTCACATTGAAAAGACAGCGTTTGATAAAGAATTATTGGCAGAGGCTGTAAGAAGAGGGGCTCCCACTCTTCTGTTTAATATCGGGATTTTTGTCAAAAACAGTCTCATAAATTATTCATTGCTTAGATATGTGGGCGTGGAGAGCATAGCTGTTGCAAGTGTTTTAGTTGCCATGTGTGGTTTGGTGGGGGCTGTCACAGTAGGCTGTTACAGTGCGCATTCTGCGCTTACCAGCCTTTACTATGGTGAAGAGGACCGTGAAGGGTTCATTGATGTGTTTAAGACTGCTTTAGTGGCTGGTGTAGCATGTACTACGCTTGTGGTGACATTTTTGGCTGTCTTTTCATCTCGGCTTTCAGATATTTTCTTCAGTCCGGGTACCGAAATATATGAAATGGGAAGGACTATGTTTACTATAGGTTTCTGGTTTTCCCTGTTTAATGTATTCCTGAACCTTCTTATGAATTCATATAAAATCCAGGGAAGAATGAAGCTTGTAAATATCATCTCTTTTGCTGAGGTGGCCATGATAGGCATTTTAACGCTTCTGACAGTTCCTTTATGGGGAAGCAATGGAGCATGGCTTGCCAATATGTGGAGTGATATTCTTTCAATTATCATTGTGATCATTTCGGTATTTGCATATACAGGCAGTGCCGACTTAAGCATCCCGTCATTATTAAAGCTTCCGCCGGACTTTGGTGCTTCCAAAGAGGAATTTGAGGAATATTCCGTACAAACGAAGGAAGAAGTGTCAGAGATCTCACAGAAAGTGATTGATTTTTGTCGCTCAAGGGATATTGACCATAAAAAGGCGCTATGGGTCGGTTTATGTATTGAAGAGCTTGCTGTAAACATTATTGATCACGGCGGATTTAAGCGTGGGCATAACAGCATAGCAATAAGGGTCGTAAATAAAGAGAAAGGTGAGCTTACAGTAAGGATACAGGACGATTGCATTAGATTTGACCCTAGAAGCTATCTGAATATGTTCAACACCGATTCACCTGAGGAGCATATTGGACTTCGCATGGTAGCAAAGCTGGTAGATAGCATCAATTACTATAACAATGCCGGTATTAACACTTTAATAATGAAATTATAAAGTGCCGATACTAAATCAAAGATATGATCTCCTTATCCGGTTTATCACCAGGCGATAACCTGATATTAACCTATGAAACAAAGGACTGTCCTCTTGATATCAGTTATGTTCAGGGAGTAATCAATTTGTATTTCGGACCATTGGAAAATTGACTGCATAATCAATTCATTTATCTGATATAATATGTAGTAGATGTAATTGTTTTAGCGACTAATAAATATCTGTTTTCAGAAAAGTGTTTGGTCGCGCTAACGGTGCCGGCAATACAGGAGGGGGTATTATGTATATTGCGATGCATTGTATTAATGCAAACAATTCCGAACTGGATGAGATTTGCAAGTTTTACGGAATTCACTACGACAACATGTACAAATCATGTGTGATATCTACCGATCATCAGCATCATGATTTTGTAGTATCTATGCTTGAAGAAGATTACAAGGACTTCTATCGCCAGGTTCTTACGGCGCTTGCAGCTGAGGGCGGTCAGGTAATGGAGATTACCAAGGGCAAGGTTTTCAGGTGCAGGAAAAATGAAATCAGGCACGGTGAGAATCAAAAGTGCGAAATTAAAAGATTGTAATTCATTTTAAAATGAGATCGAAAAGATCACTGAAAGAGACCGAAAAAAGGTCTCTTTTTCTTTGTCTTTTTATTGAATGAAAAAAGGCGTTGTGCTAGAATTTCCAAATGAGGGAGCTAATTTAAAAGACTTTTTACTGTCATGGGGAAATCTAATCTATATATTTCCGGGCATTCGTCCGCTCTTTTCCTTGTCAGCAAAAAGCAAAATGTTTTGTGGAGGAAATTTTAAGATGTATGAAAAAAGATTTGATCCTATGACAGGAAAACCGCTTAACCCGGATTCTGTCAATCAGCAGGCTGAAAATCAACAGCCTGTCAATCAGCAACCAAACAATCAACAGACTTACGGAACACAGCAGACCTATGGACCCCAGCAGACTTACGGAATGCCGCAGAATAATGCTACCCAGCAGACCTACAGTGCGCCGCAGAATTACACATACGATCCTGCAGCAATCGAGAAGGCACAGTCAGATAAGAACAAGAAGCTTGCTTATGTGCTTCTTGGAGTTTGCGCAGTTTTATTTATGGTCGTTCTTGGCTTTGGTGCGTTTACTGTCATGAAGTTTTTTGCTAAGAATTCTTCCGGCAGCGATGCAGATCAGAGAATAGAAGCAGCGGCAGAGGAGTCGGAAACAAGCGAATTTGCTTTTGATGAAGAAGGCACTACAGAGGAAGTTACAGATGAAGATGCGGCTGATGAAGCAGCTGTAGAAGAAATCCCCGGACTTCAAATGATAGAGGAACCTAACGCTGAAGATTTCCTGAGTGAAGATACGGATTCTTATACAGAAGAGGATTATACCCAGGCTGGTTCTGCAGCGGAGGCTGTTCCGGAAAATATCTACAATCTGTATACTGTTCAGTTGGGAGATGATACCTACCATATTCCTGCTAAATTGACTGATTTTCTTGAAAAGGGCTGGACTCTCCCGGATGAGAAGACAGCACAGGAGGTCCTTGCCAATCGTGAGATGGCCTCTGTTGAACTGTATTCTCCCGACGGCAGTAACAACTACTTAGATGTGGACGTTACGAATTTTGATGTTAATTCGCAGGCACTCAGAGACTGCTATGTTTCAAAAATAAGTCTTGATGACTATGTAACTGAAAAAACAGGCATAGAATTTAAATCCTATAATGGTGACTTGGTAGTTGGTAAGAGTACCAGGGATGACATAATTGCTGCCGCGGGAGAGCCGAGTGACGTAATAGATAGCGCTGGCCATATATCGCTTTTCTATGAAGGAATAGCTGAAACATATCTTGGATCAGAGGTTATATATTATCTGGATGAAAACGATGTGCTGGACTATGTTGTTGTTCGAAGCGATAATGCTCCGGAAGATTTCGTAGCTACTGAGATAAGTGATGAAGCACCTGCTTATCTTGACCAGTATGTGGCACCTACATCTCTTGGAAATGATCCTTTCTCAGGTAATTACAAGCTTGATGGAGTACTTTACAATCTTCCGACTCCTTTCTATGAGATCACTAATAATGGATGGGATTATCCCGGAAATCCTGATGAAATAGTTGAAGCGGGCCAGATGTACAGTGTTCGTTTCGACAAAGGTGACAGGAGCCTTTATGCAACGGTTTACAATCCCTCTGAAGAGGCTACATATCTTAAGTATTCGATGATCATCAGTGTCAGTGACCCTAGAGGTCTTAGTGCTAACGATTTAGAGTTCCCGGGAGGACTGTCCGGATCCATAACAGAGGGACAGCTTCTGACATATTTGGATAAAAACGGAATCACTAACTATGACTATAACAAGGGACCCGGATGCTACCATATATATTTCGATCAGACCGGAAATGACAGAAGTATGGCAAATGACTGGTATCAGATTTTTGCAGACGGAAATGAAATAATCGACATTGAAATGCAGAACTACGGCTGGCTGAAATAAGAGCATTAAGGAAGAGACTCATACTATAAATGGTATGGGTCTCTTTTTTACATTTTATGCAAGCGTCCCCGCGAACAAATCAAACATCACTCCAGATTCTCTGCGAAGTTGCCGAAAATCCTTATGTCGGTTACGGTGCACATCAGCGCCTCCATAACTCTGTTCATGTCCTCCATCATAAGGTCTCCCGTGAATTCCGCAAAAAACATATACTGCCACTTCTGCTCGGGAATCGGGCGGGACTCAAGCCTTACAAGGTTTAGACCGTAGATTCTGAAAACCGTGAGCGCCTCGTGAAGTGCACCGGCCTTGTGCTCGGTTCTAAAGCTAATACAGATCTTGTTTCTGCCCTCGCGAAGCTCCATTCTGGGAGATACAACCACAAATCTTGTGGTGTTGGTGCGGTTAGTATTGATTCCTTCCTTGATGATCTTAAGGCCATAGATCTCTGCGGCACGCGATGAGCAGATTGCAGCTTTGGTCTTATCACCAAGCTCGGCAACCATTCTCGCACTGCCTGCGGTGTCAGCCTGCGGCACGCGAACCCAGTCCCTGTGCTCATTTAAAAACTGCTCGCACTGGAATATTCCCTGCTCATGTGAGAAAACCGTCTGAATATCAGACATCTCAGCATCCGGAAGAACCATCAGACTGTGCTTTACTCTGACTGTGGTTTCGCCCACCATGTAGCACTCGTACTGCGCAAGCAGGTCATACACCTGGCGGATTGCACCGGTCGAAGAATTCTCTATAGGAAGAACCGCGTAGTCAGCCGCTCCGCTCTTCAATGCTTCAAAGGTGTCCTCAAAGTGCACGAGTCCTTCGCTGTTTACATCTTTTCCAAAGAAATCAATTGCAGCCATCTCGCTATAGGCACCGGGCTCACCCTGGTAGACTACCTTGGGGTTCTGCACAGGCTCCCTGACACCGGCAAGTGCGCTGTCCAAAAGTTCGCAGGCGCCGTCGCTCTCGCCGAGCTTTCGCTCCACGCGCTCGCGGAGCTGGGTTATGTATTTTTCGTTGATTATCTGAATCTCGTCCATCATACCTCCGACAAAACTTCCATCTTCTCCACAATCTCCTCCACATCCAAAAGCAGCTGTTTCTCGGCCTGCTTGGGATTGTTGTCCTTCACATACTTATACAAGAACAGCGAATAGGATGCAGGGCGGAAGGTAATCTTACCCTCGCAGCTCTCGATAAATGCGGGTATATTCTCCGCCTTAAGTCTCGCATTGTTGTTCATCTTGATGGCAACCTCCCCGTTGCCGCCCTTAATCTCAAGGATGTAGAGTTTGTGCGCCTTCTCGCGGACAAGCGATATCCTGATCAGATTGTCCACCGACTCAGGCAGCTCGCCGAAGCGATCCCTCAGCTCATCGCGCATATCATCGCGGTCGCCCTCGTTCTCGATCCCGGCAATTCTCTTGTATATCTCGAGCTTCTGCTCTTCATTAACAATATACTCACTCGGAATGAATGCATCAACATCGATATCGACACTTGTGGAAAAATCTTCCAGAAGGGCATCCTTCTCTTCGCCCTTCTTGCGTCTGACTGCCTCTCCGAGCATTTTGCAGTAAAGGTCATATCCGACTGAAGCCATGTGTCCCGACTGGCTCTTTCCGAGAAGATTTCCCGCGCCTCTGATTTCAAGGTCTCGCATCGCAATCTTAAAGCCGGAGCCGAGATCCGTGAACTCACGAATTGCAGATAGCCTCTTTTCCGCAACCTCTCTCAGCATCTTGTTTCTCTTGTACATAAGAAAAGCGTAGGCGGTTCTTTTTGATCTTCCGACACGGCCTCTTAGCTGATAGAGCTGGGAAAGGCCCATCTGGTCGGAGTCGTGGATAATCATCGTGTTTGCATTGGAGATATCAAGTCCCGTCTCAATAATCGTCGTCGAAACCAGCACATTTATCTCGCCGTCTATAAAGTCGTACATGATTCGCTCAAGCTCCGACTCCTTCATCTGGCCGTGTGCAAAGGATACATTCACCTCAGGCACCAGCTTCTGAATTCTCGCCGCAACATCCGCGATGTCATTTACACGGTTGTAAACATAGTAGACCTGACCGCCGCGCGCAACCTCTCGGGCAATCGCCTCGCGCACCATCTCGTCGTTGTACTCACAGACGAAGGTCTGAATCGGCTGTCTGTCCATCGGCGCTTCCTCAAGTACGCTCATGTCCCTGATTCCAACCAGTGACATGTGAAGAGTTCTCGGAATTGGCGTTGCGGACAATGTCAGCACATCCACATTTTCCTTGAGCTTCTTTATCTTTTCCTTATGAGTTACGCCAAATCTCTGCTCCTCATCAACGACCAGGAGTCCCAAATCCTTGTAGACCACATCCTTTGATAAAAGTCTGTGCGTTCCGATAACGACATCCACGAGACCTTTTCGCAGGTCTTCCACAGTCTTCTTCTGCTCGGACGCCGTCCTGAACCTGGACATCATGTCGACCCTCACAGGGAAATCCTTCATTCTCTCCGTGAAGGTGTTGTAATGCTGCTGTGCCAAAATTGTTGTGGGAACAAGTATCGCCACCTGTTTTCCGTCCTGCACCGCTTTGAAAGCTGCTCGGATAGCAATCTCCGTCTTGCCGAATCCAACGTCTCCGCAGATAAGTCTGTCCATGATTCGCTCGGATTCCATGTCGGCTTTGGTGTCCGATATAGCGGTCAGCTGATCTTCTGTCTCATCAAAAGGAAAGGCCTCCTCAAACTCCTGCTGCCATACAGTGTCGGAGCTGAACTGATATCCGCTGCTGTTCTGCCTCTTTGCATAGAGCTCTACCAGATCGTCCGCAATCTCCTCAACTGCAGTCCTTACCTTATTCTTCGTGCGCTTCCAGTCGCCGGTTCCAAGCTTGTTGAGCTTCGGCTTTCTCGCCTTCCCATCGGCTCCGACATCGCCGCTCGCGTACTTCTGTATTACATTGAGGCCTGTCGCAAGCACGTAGAGATTGCCGCCGTCAGCATAGCTGATCTTGATGTAATCCCTGACCACCTTGTCGGTCTCAATCTTCTCTATTCCCTTGTAAATTCCAAGTCCATGATCCTCGTGAACCACATAGTCGCCCACCGTCAGATCCGAGAAGCCTGAAATCTTCTCGCCGCTGTACTTCGACTTGGAATGCTTTCTCTTTTTCTTCTTATGCTCCGTGAAAATATCGCTCTCTGAAATCACCGCGAATTTCAGGTCGGTGTATTCAAACCCCTTGAGGATTCTGCCGTAATAGGTCATAATCTCCCCGGGCTGGAGCTCGCGCATCGGATTCTCGCTGTAAAAAGCGGTAACGCTCTGGTCGCGAAGATCCTCGACAATTCTCTTGGCTCTCGTTCGGGATCCCGAAAGGATAAGCACCCGGTAACCATTTTTCACAAAGCCCTTGAGGTCGTGTACCAGCGATTCGAAGCTGTTGTTGTAGGGCGCAATGCTCCTTGCGTGCACCTCGGTGCTGATGTCGGGCTCAAACTCGTTTAGCCCCTTGGGAGCTGCGAGCGCCGAGAGCATTATGCGTCTCGTGCTCTTCATCCTCGCAATGCACTCGTCCTTCGAGTACAGAAGGTCCATCTGAGACGGCAGCGCATAGCCATTCTCTGACCTGTGGATCATGCTCTCCCTGAATTCGTTCTCCACCGCCGATGCGTGCTCAAGCACATGGAGCGGCTCATCTATGAAAACACAGGATTTTCCTGCAGGGAAAAGCTCCAGGAAGGTCACGGTCTCATCGTAAAAATATCTTATATAACTCTCGAGATTCACCTCGAGTTCAAGCTCTGTCAGTTCTTCCTTAAGTTCCTCGAAGGAAGTCTTTATGCGGTGCGCCGCCTCGGTCTTAAACTCTTCGCGAAGCTTTTCATAGACGAGCTTCGTCTCGGCCTCCATCTTTTTAAGACCCTTCGTCTTCTCATCATCCGTCAGGATAATCTCAGCCGCAGGATAAATCTCAATCGATTCGAGCTTGTCTATCGACCTCTGTGTCATAATGTCGAAGCTTCGGATGTTCTCAACTTCGTCGCCCCAGAGCTCGATTCTGTAGGGATTCTCTTCTGTCAGATCGAACACGTCGATGATATCGCCCCTTACGGAAAATTCGCCCGGAGCTCCCACCTGATAGACGCGGTTGTATCCGATCCTTGTGAGGATCTTCGCAACCTCGCGCTCATTGACGGGTTTTCTCTTATCTATTTTCAGAATGTTATTTTTAATTATGTCTATGGGAATCTGCGGCGTCATCAGACTTGAGAAGGTTGTGACCACAGTAACGGGACGCCCTTCGATGAGGCGCCTCAAACATTTTATCCTCTCCCTTACGATTTCATTGGAGTGGACATCTGCCTGGTAGAATATCAGATCCTTTGCGGGATAAACAGTGACGTTTCGGTCGTAAAATCTGTAGTCCTCACAGATCTCCTTAACCCGAAGGTCGCTGTAGGTCACAATTATCCTGTACTTGAAATCCTGCGCAAGTCCGCTGATGAAATGGAGTTTCTGAGAATCCATACAGCCGGAGACCTCCGCGCAGGCAAAAGGCTTTTCCAGGTACTTATTTAGTTTGGTAAATGCCTCCAGTTCTGAAAGAGGCGCTTCGATTGCTCGCATGGGGCTCCCTCATCCGTCAGCTTCGCTGACACCTTCCCCCAGTGGGGGAAGGCTTATATCATTCTCTCCCCCAAGGGGAAGGTATTATTTACTCTGGTTTGTATCCGTTCCACTTGTTCATGGCGGAGTTGACGCCATCTTCCATGATAACTCGAACGGCGTCGGCTGCGTGGTCCATTGCTTCCATAACAAGAGCTGTGTCCTCGTCGTCGAAGTGTCCGAGGACCCAGTCTGCAAGGTCTATGCGGGGCGGCTTCTTGCCAACTCCGACTCTGACTCGTGCGAACTCGTCGTGGCCAAGCTGCGCGATTATATTCTTAAGACCGTTGTGGCCACCGGCGCTTCCGCTGGGACGAACTCTGATTCGACCGGGATCAAGATCGATATCGTCGGAGAGCACGATGAGCTCAGTCTTCGTATCAATCTTGAAGTAGTCCGCGACGGGCCTTATGGATTCTCCGCTGAGATTCATGTAGGTCAGCGGCTTAAGGAGGATTACCTTTTCGGAGCCGATCCTGCCCTTTCCATACATACCCTTGAACTTCATCTCGGTCAGGTCTATATCATATTTTTCTGATAAAACATCTATTACGCCAAAGCCAACGTTGTGGCGGGTGGCGTTGTATTTTCGCTCGGGGTTTCCGAGGCCTGCGATTAAGTACATATGAGTCCCCTCATCCGGCGCTTCGCGCCACCTTGTCTACGCTCCGCTTCGGTCCGCGCTGGACCGACGTCCCCCGGACGTCGAGCGCCCCCCAGGGGGGGGGGAAGGCTTTATTTTAATTAAATAGGGAGCAACGAATTCGTCGCTCCCCATATATTAGCACAATTATTCTTTTTGTAGTATAAAAACCCGCTTAGAAAAGACTTCCCACTCCTGTAGGTGCGGCTTCGGTCTCAACCGGTCTTGAGTCGATCACTTCGTCTGAAGCCTCGTCGTAAGCCTTCAAAATGGTATCCTGAAGCAGCCTTCTCGTATCTGAATTAATCGGATGAGCGATGTCACGATACTCTCCATCGACTGACTTTTTGCTGGGCATTGCGATAAACAAACCCTTGTCGCCCTCGATCACCTTGATGTCATGAACAACGAACTCATTGTCAATGGTGATTGAAACGATGGCACGCATTTTGCCCTGCTTTGCAACTTTTCTAACACGAACATCTGTAATATTCATCCTGCTTTGTCCCCCTTTTAGAAATGTAAAAAATGAATACTTAGATTACATACCTCTCATTGTTTTCTACTACTATTTTTATACCGTTCTCTCCCTTGTAATAGGAGTTCGCCTGGATGGTTCCATGGCTCTCGACGATACAATTCTCAATGTGCGTGTTATCTCCGATGTAAACATCATTCAGAATAATCGAATTCTTGATGTAGCAGTTATTTCCGATGAATGCACCCTTGAAAATAACCGAATCCTCAACCATTCCGTTTACGATACAACCGCTGGAGATAAGACTGTTGGCAACCTTGACTCCCACGTTGTACTTTGCGGGAGGAAGGTCCACAACCTTTGTGTAAACACCCGGGTACTCGTTGAAGAAATAATTTCTAACTTCAGGCTTCAGGAAATCCATGTTGGTTCTGAAGTAATCCTCAACGGAAGCGATGTTGTTCCAATAGGACTTAAGCTTGTAACCGTAGATTCTCTTCATATCCTTGTAACGAACCAGGATATCCCTAACGAAATCGAATCTCTCCTCGGTCTGAGCTTTTTCTATGAGCTCTATGAGCTGACGTCTTCTGATGACGTATATACCGCAGGAAATCGTGTTGGATCTCGCCACTACCGGCTTCTCCTCGAACTCCTCGATACGGCTCTCCTCATTCATACGAATGGTTCCGAATCTCTCGGTATCGATGTCTGCCGGCACATCCTTGCATACAACAGTGATGTCAGCCTGCTTATCGATGTGGTACTCAAGGAGCTTGTTGTAATCCATCTTGTACACGCAGTCACCGGAGGTGATAACCACATAGGGTTCATGACAGCTCTTTAAAAAGCTGAGGTTCTGCGCAATGGCATCCGCCGTTCCTCTGTACCAGAGATTTCCGTTTGCCTTGGCTGCGGGAGTGAATACGTAAAGACCTCCCTGCTTACGTCCGAAGTCCCACCACTTCGATGATGACAGGTGTGTGTTAAGGCTTCCTGCATTGTACTGCGTGAAAACCGCCACCGTCTGAATGTGGGAGTTCGTCATATTACTAAGTGCAAAATCTATGCTTCTGTAAAATCCGGCCACTGGCATAGCACAAACTGCTCTGTTCTTAGAAAGCTCGTGCATGCGGTTACTTCCACCACCGGCAAGAATAATTCCAATCGCTCTCACTACCTATCACCTGCCTTATCCAATGTTCTTCCGCTATCCAAACTTCCGTCAGGATAGTCCTTTTCGGTAGTTACTCCGGAGATCATCGTGTTCTTTCCTACGGATACACCGCTGGGAACCACTGACTTCTCTCCGATTGTTACGATTCCGTCTCTGTAAATTCCGGGCTTGGTCTCGTTCTGAACTTCATCACCCTCACCGAGTCTTACGTTGTTACCAATATCAACATGCTCGGCAATTACAGCCTTCTCAATATTACAATTTTCACCGATGACGGTTCCGTTCATAATGATGGAATGGCTTACAATCGTGCCTCTTCCAATCTTAACTCCGCATCCTATTACGGAGTTGTGTACCTCTCCGTAGATCTCCGATCCCTCGCCGATGATACTTCTTGAGGTAGAACTCTCGGGGCCAAGGTACTGCGGAGGCTGAACATCGTTTCTGGTGTATATCTTCCAATACTCCTCGTAGAGGTTGAACTCCGGAACGATGTCGATGAGTTCCATGTTGGCCTCCCAGTATGATGTAAGAGTTCCTACATCCTTCCAGTAGCCGTCGAATTCATATGCGTAAAGGGACTGACCCTTCTCCTTACAATAAGGAATGATGTGCTTACCAAAATCCAGGCCGGGCTGATCCTGATTGGTAATAAGCGCTTCCTTCAGCGACTCCCATGAGAAAATATAGATACCCATAGAAGCAAGGTTTGATCTGGGCTTCTCGGGTTTCTCCTCAAAGTCCACAATTTTCCTGTCCTCATCGGTAATCATAATACCGAATCTGCTGGCCTCCTCGATCGGCACAGGCATAACCGCGATAGTAACATCTGCGCCGTTAGCCTTATGAAAATCGAGCATTGTCTCATAATCCATCTTATAGATATGATCTCCCGAAAGAATGAGAACATAATCCGGATGGTAATTCTCCATATACTCAAGATTCTGGAAAATAGCATTCGCAGTACCTGTATACCACTCACTGTTCGCACTCTTCTCGTACGGAGGCAGAATGGTAACGCCACCTATATTACGGTCAAGATCCCACGGAATACCGATTCCGATATGCGAATTAAGACGCAGCGGTCTGTACTGTGTAAGTACGCCCACTGTATCTACACCTGAATTAATGCAATTACTGAGTGGAAAATCAATGATGCGGTATTTACCGCCAAATGAAACTGCCGGTTTCGCCATCTTGGATGTAAGTACACCAAGTCGGCTGCCCTGTCCGCCTGCCAGTAGCATGGCAATCATCTCTTTTTTTATCATGTTAAGACCTCGTTGTCATAAAAAATGTAGAATTTCCTATGAAGTAATATAGTTCCCGCGGTCTATGATCGTGGCTTTTCTATGCCCCCACATAAACCACCATTTAAAGTATATCACACTAATTATTTAAAGGGAACGAGTTTACAAAAATCATGGCGAGTTTTTCGTAAGATTTGGGAGGTATTTCGGGGGAAGGATTTTGACACTTCTTCCTATTAGATGTATTTTTATAGAAAAGAGGAATCCCCTCATCCGCCCTTCGGGCACCTTCCCCCCAAGGGGAAGGCTATATGATTTCTTGCCTTCCCCCTCTGGGGGAAGGTGGCGCGCAGCGCCGGATGAGGGGACACGAAAGGACGCATATGTATCAGATAAGCTTTGATAACCCAATAAACGTATATTTCATCGGTATCGGCGGCATCTCAATGAGCGGCCTCGCCATGGTACTTGCCGACAGAGGTTTCAAGGTCAGCGGCTCAGACAGAGCCGAGTCTGACGTAACAGAGAATCTCAAGAAGGCCGGAATTAAAGTCTACATCGGACAAAAGGCAGATAACCTCACCGCAGGCGATAAGCCTGAGCTCGTGGTTTACACAGCTGCCATTCATCCCGATAATCCCGAGTTTGCAAAGTCAAAGGAGCTCGGAATCCCGATGCTGACAAGAGCTGAGCTTCTCGGTCAGATAATGAAGCACTACTACCTTCCTATTAATGTTGCGGGAACCCATGGTAAGACCACCACAACCGCGATGGTCTCCAAGATACTTCTTGAGAATAACATGGATCCCACCATTTCAATCGGAGGAAATTTAAAGGACATTGGCGGCAACATCAGAATCGGTGCTTCCAAATACTTCGTAACCGAGGCCTGCGAATACACCAACAGCTTCCTCAGCTTTTTCCCGGGAGTTGGAATTATTCTGAACGTGGATGCGGATCACCTCGACTTCTTCAAGGACCTTGATGACATCAGGAACTCCTTCCACAAGTTTGCAGAGCTCATCCCCGAGGACGGAACTCTTGTTATAAACGGAGAGATCCCGAACCTGTCAGAACTTACAGACGGCTTAAAGTGTGGCATAAAAACCTACGGTTTTACCGATGAATTCGACTACTATCCTACAGATATAACCTACGATGATTTCGGCAACGCTTCTTTCACTATTAATAGAAGAGACGGATCATCCTTCGGTGTAAGTCTCAAGGTTCCCGGAAAGCACAACGTAGGTAACGCCCTCGCTGCTGCTGCTGCAGCCGACGTTTTTGATGTTCCCGAGGCAGAGATCGCCGCTGGTCTTACATCCTTTACAGGAACCGGAAGGCGCTTCGAATACAGAGGATGTGTGGACGGTCTCACCATCATCGACGACTATGCTCATCATCCGACAGAGATAGCTGCGACACTCAGTGCTGCAAAAAATTATCCGCACAAAACTCTCTGGGTGGTTTTCCAGCCTCACACCTTTACACGGACAAAGGCGCTAATGGACGAGTTCGCAAATGCCCTTCTGCCTGCGGATAAGCTCATCATCGCTGACATCTACGCGGCCAGAGAGACCGACAATCTGGGCATCAGCTCCAGAACCCTGAAGGAGAAAATCGAATCCCTCGGACATGAATGTTTCTATTTTCCGTCCTTTGATGAGATAGAAAAATTTCTTCTACAAAATTGCACGAAGGATGACATGTTGATAACCATGGGGGCAGGGAATGTGGTAGATATCGCCAATGACCTTTTGGGTCTTTGATTTTCCACTCTATCCACTTACACCTTATACAATTTAATCGAAATACCATGTGGATAACATCCGCTGACATCATCTGGTCGCCGCCTCTTGATTCAGCGGATTTTTATAAAAAATTTATAAAATAATCCACGTTATCCACAATGTCCACAAGGGTTCGAAAATGTTTAAGCTCAGTCCCCACCTGACATTTCTTCGTCACTTTTCCCATTTGCAGCCGGCCCTCTTCGGTGTATAATTCAAAACGAATTAAGAGAAAAAATATGAAAAAAGTGGGTGAAGCAACACATGATGGGGCGAGTAACTATCAATCAAAATTCTATGATGTCAACGACATCACTTTCCAACATTTTTATAGATGAATATCTTGCGGATGCTAATGATGCTCAGATAAAGGTCTATCTTTATCTGCTTCGTATGATGTGCTCAGGCATGGCTACAAGTGTTTGTGACCTTGCCGATAAATTTAACTACACTGAGAAGGATGTTCAGCGAGCCCTCAGGTATTGGGAGGAGCTGGGGCTTATATCCCTCGAGCTCGACGGTTCAGGCATGCTCGTTGGGATTCATATGCAGGACATTTTTCCCAAAAAAGCTGCAAAGATCACAGGTCTGCATTCTGTACGCACACCTGAGCACGAAGCACCATCAAGATATTCTGTAGTGAAAAAAACACCGGAGAAAAAAGCACCTCATAAGGACAATCCTCAGATGCTTTTCGTAGCTGAACAGTATTTTGGAAGAACACTCAACAGTAGCGAAGTCAAGACAATCTACTATATTCAGGATACCCTTGAATTCTCCGAGGACCTTCTTGACTACCTACTTCAGCACTGCGTAGGCAAAGGGAAGACAGATTTCGACTACGTACGCAAGGTAGCTATGGCTTGGCATGAAAAAGGCATCACATCTCCCGAGCAGGCAGCTCTCGAGGTCACAGCCACCAGAACCGCGTATCAGATAATGAAGGAGCTCGGAATGCAGAACGCTCCGACTCCGACAGAGCTTCAGTACTTCGACAGATGGCAGGCTGAATACGGCTTTTCCCTCACCATCATCACAGAGGCTTGCAGACGCACCGTGCTTCAGACACAGGTTAAGCGCGTTCAGTACTGCGACGGCATCCTGAAGAGCTGGTTCAAGGCAGGAGTTAAGGCACTCTCCGATGTAAAGGCACTCGACGGAGCCTTCGGCAAAGAGACAGCCCGCAAAGAGAGCTCCCGCAAGGCAGAAGCCGTAAAAACCAATAACCGTTTTCATCAATTCAAACAAAATGATTATGATCTATCCAGTCTTGAGAATCAGTTACTTGATAATTAATCAGGAAGGTAGGGCAGAATTATGGCATTAACAAATACTCAGTACGACGAAATAATGCACGATTATGAGACGCTTCGCACCATCAAGCGCCGCGAGCTCACCAAGCGCATCAAGTACGTAGAGCAGCATGTTCCCGGATATCTTGTACTCGAGCAGGAAACAGGCAAGAGAAGCGCCGCCTTCGGCCGCAGACTTTTAAATGGCGAGAAGCTGGACAGATCCGAGCTCCACAGACAGCTCGTTGAAGTCTCCGAGCAGAAAAAGAGCCTTCTTCGCGAGGCCAATCTGCCCGTAGATTACCTTGAGATGCAGTATGAGTGTCCCCTTTGCAAGGACACCGGCTATGTTGGCAGTGAAAAATGCTCCTGTTTTAAGCAGAGAGTTATAGAGCGTCTCTATGCCCAGTCGAATATCAACAGACTCGCTGAGGACGCCAATTTTGACCTCATGTCCGAGGAATATTACACGGGCGAGGACCTGGATCACTTCCGCGGAGCTGTTAAAACTTCCAAAGAATTTATTAAGAATTTTGAAACTTTATACCCAAATCTGCTCTTTTATGGTACAGTTGGTACTGGTAAATCGTTCCTTTCAATTTGTATAGCCAAGGAGATACTGGATATGGGGCATTCCGTGCTGTATTTCAGCGCTGCTTCCCTGTTCTCGCTTTTGCAGACCAACTCCTTCGATTTCAAGAAATCGGATGAGCTGCGCACTCTCCTGGATGACCTGTACAACACAGAGCTGCTCATAATCGATGATCTCGGAACCGAGCATGTTACCAATAACTCGATTCCGCAGCTTTTCACTTGTATTAATGAGAGACTTATCAGGAACAGATCTACCATTATCACTACTAATTTTTCATTGGACGATATCAAGTCCATGTATTCTGAGCGTGTATCTTCGAGAATTGCGAGCACGTATCATCTGTGCAAGCTTACAGGCAGGGATATACGCATCATGAAAAAGGTCCAGAACAGAAAGTGAGGAATTTTGGCAATGCCAAGACGTGAAGAAAAACGTAACCTTGAAACAATCCCCGTTGGTTCTCTGGGAATTATCCCACTCAAGGGGTGCAAGACACTGGGGGAGAAGGTTGACTACTATCTTGTGAAGTGGCGCCAGGAGCGCGAAAACGAGCACAAGGGCAGCCTTGCATTTACAGGTTATGAGCGCCCGTCCTATCTTCTTAAGGCCGAGGTTCCGAGATTCGGAAGCGGCGAGGCCAAGGGTGTTATCAAGCAGTCAGTCAGAGGTGATGACCTCTACATCATGGTCGATGTATGTAACCATTCATTAACTTATTCACTTTTTGGAAAAGAAAATCATATGTCTCCTGACGATCACTATCAGGATCTCAAGAGAATTATCGCAGCCGTAGGCGGTAAGGCGAGAAGAATCACAGTTATCATGCCTTTCCTCTACGAGAGCCGCCAGCATAAGCGCTCCTCAAGAGAATCTCTTGACTGCGCAATCGCTCTTCAGGAGCTTGTGAGCATGGGTGTTGATAACATAATCACCTTCGACGCTCACGATCCCAGAGTACAGAACGCAATCCCGCTCAACGGATTCGAGACAGTTCGTACCACTTATCAGTTTATTAAAGCACTTTTGAGAAATATCAAGGATCTCAAGATTGATTCAGATCACATGATGGTCATCTCCCCTGATGAGGGTGGAATGGGCCGTGCAATCTATCTTGCAAGTGTTATGGGTCTCGATGTCGGAATGTTCTACAAGCGCCGTGACTACACTCAGGTTGTGGACGGACGTAACCCCATCGTATCACACGAGTTCCTCGGCACCTCCGTTGAGGGCAAGGATGTTATCATTGTAGATGACATGATTTCCTCAGGTGAGAGCCTCATCGATGTAGCCAAAGCCCTTAAGCAGAGAAAAGCAGCTCACATCTACGCTTTCTCAACCTTCGGCCTCTTCACCAGCGGTCTTGAGAGATTCGACGAAGCCTACAACGAAGGCCTCATCGACAGAATCCTCACCACCAACCTGATCTACCAGACTCCCGAGCTTCTCTCCAGAGAATGGTACATCAGCTGCGATATGAGTAAGTACATCGCTTACCTCATCGATACACTCAACCACGACGCATCCATCAGCGACCTGCTTAATCCGGTTGAGAGAATTAATAGCATCATTGCCAGATATAATAATGGCGAACTTGATAATTAAAAAGGAAGGCCTGCGAGCGTTGCTCGCAGGCCTTTGAATTTAAAGCCTTCCCCTCCGGGGGAAGGCTTTTATTAATTCTCTAATCCCGGTAAGTAGGTGACGAAGTGATTTCCGTTGTTCTCAAACAAGTTGTTGGAGTCTTCTCTTCCGAACTTGTAGACTCTTCCGGTGGTGGGTTCCATGAGAACCGTGTTCATCTCATTGAAGCCGATGATAAGGAGACTGCTGCCGTCGTTTAAGGTTGCCATGACGGGGATGTCCTGATTTACATAATAGAGCATCGCTTCCATCTTGCAGCCATCGAGTTCGAGAACCTTGGCATTCACGAGACTTTCACTCAAAATATCAACAACAGTTTTGCCCTGTTCCAGCATAGAATCAACGTTAACATTGATTCCTCTGTGCTGGAGGATCATATCAAGGCAGACACTTGTTGAATTCTCGGCGGTCATATTCTCTCTGGTCTCAGCCAGATTGGTTATATACATAATCTGATTTGAAGTCAGCAGGTTACCTCTAACCCAGACATACTGGTTGATGTCGTTTACTACAACTCCGGCAGCGTCATAGGCATCGTTAACTGCTTCGGCAGGGTTGTCATAGATACTCTTTAAACCGCTTAGACCGTAGACAAAATAGTAGGGATTTTCATCCATGCTCCTGTCAGAATCTATCTGCACATCACGACTTCCCTCGAACAGAGTCATATTGGGAGTCTGGAGAATAAGTGACTTCTTCTTAACATTACTCTTGACGTTGATCTGTGTGATATTCTTGTAATTCTCGGTTGCAGCAACAGATATGAAATTACTTCCAACCTCTTTTTTCAGAGTACTCATGATCTGGTCGTCTATGAGCTCATCGTAAAGCTGGCTGCCATCGTTCCACTGTGCACGGGAAAGCCTTATGACATTATCTTCGATCCTGACACCGGTCACAACGCCCTGGTCGGGGCTGTAATTTTCCAGAATATTACCATCGCTGTCTACGATGTGAATGCTGTGCATTCCATATACCGTGCTTCCCATACGGTCGCTGTGCACATCATATTCATGTGCCATACCGTACACGAGATCCTCGCCCATAAAGCCCAGAACCTTCACGAAATCACCGCTCTCAGCTTCAATATCGGAAGTAACCTGGGTGCTGAGATTCATGATCTGCACCGTCTTTTTATCTTCTGAATGCCATGCAATAATACTTCCCGACTCAGAGATGCAGTATCTGTCCTCAGACAGATTTTCGATGAGCTTCTTCTGGCTTCTGGAATCCAGGTCGATCATATACACATCACCATCGAGCTTTATGAAAAGCGCACCGCTTGTACTTATATAGAGCACCTTCTCGGAGTAGGACCTTATGATATCCTGATGAAGTTTGGATGAGATAAACGCCATCTCCTCAATAGTATTTAGCTGTGAATCATACTTATAAACAGCATTACCCACATAACCCTCATGGTCTCCGCGGTTCATATAGCCCGAAACCACGAATTCCACATTTCCGGCCTCATCCACGCTCAGAATATGAATCGTATTGCCCATAAAGGTCGCGCGGTCATCAGTATATTCATCATTGTAAAAACCGAATACCAGCGCAATCTTGTTACCGGTACCGTTGTAAACATAGAGCCTGTCCTCACTTACAAAAGCGAAAACACCGCCGCCATCGCTCTCCTTCACGGTAACGTTCGGATCGGTGATCCACAGACTGATAACATTGTCCGTAATATCCGAAGTGTCCGCATTGAACACATAATTCATCGTTCTGTCAAAATTGAGGAGGTAAATTCTATCGGAAGTATATCTGATTCTGTAAGCCTCTTCTACGTTATAGAGCTTCTCTGTGCCGTCCTCGATTTTCTGAGTTACCTGATAATCAAGCACAATTATGGAAGTCTGGGGATGCACATCCCTCACAAAAACCTTGGGATCTGTACGTGCTACAATGTTAAGACCACCCCAAGTCACCTGCTCGTAGCTGCTGTTGATCGTCACATGGCTAAAGGAAGTATTGTCCCCATCCGCATTTGACTCCAGATACTTTGCCAGTTCCTCCGAGTGCTCCGCATTATTAAAAGTCATATTCGAGAAATTCAGCGCAAAATCAACGATTTCTCTGGTATGATAAGCGTTATCCTCTTCGGTCCAGATAACCCTCTCATAATATCTTGCAGTTTTGCCGTTTACATTTGCCAGAATAACAAGTATGTACTCTTTTCCCGGATCAATTAGATCCTTCATCTGGAATTTTCCCTTGATAATCTCCCCGTCCTGCGAATAATCGGTGATATCCGAGTTCTCAACCAGACTGTTACCGGAGACCTGTCTGACCTCAAATTTCAAATCAGAGATGCTCTCACCATAGGTGTTCATCTGAAAAGAAATCGTTCTCTGGGCATCGGTGGGCATAATCTCCCCGTGCATGTGCGCAACATCCATCTCCTGCGCATAGCCGTGGAGCATATTTATCTGTTTTCCACCCGATTCAAAGGTCACTGTGGGAAAAGTGGGCGCACCCATCCTGGCAGTCATATCAACTGTCTCAACATTGGTGAAATGCCCAATAAGAAGAAGTGAAACAATAAAAACAACGATTGTATATATAATCTTGATGATTGTTTTTTTCATTATAAATCCTTATGCCTTAATTCCATTGACTTCTTACACTCATCGCGGTAATATTTTTCTAACTTAAAAACGTCAGATAAAAGCGCAAGTGCGCAGATAGGGGGAATCATGAGTTACCCTGTTCTATATCGTAAACGTATTATTCCGAATGAATGCATTCTGCTAAAGGACGACCGTATCCTGCAATGTGATGATAACACCATTGTCACAGCGTGGGAAGCGATACACCCACGGTCCGATTTGTCACACGGCTATTCCTGTTATTATTTAAAACGCGGTTATAAGATCAGCAAGTTTTATCGTGCTGACTCCAGTCTCATGTACTGGTACTGCGATATAGTCGAATATCAGCAGGGTCCCGAGGAAAATTCCATCGTAACCCTGGATCTTCTCGCCGACGTAGTCATCTACCCCGACGGCAAAATCCGCATCCTCGACCTGGATGAACTGGCTGAGGCCTTCGAGCAGAAGCTTATTGATGAAAAACAGCTCAAGACCGCGCTTCATTCATTGGGGAATCTGATGGATGCGATTTATGAAAATACAATTTCGGCCTTGGAGTCTCCTATAATTAAGGCTCTGCGTTAAGAGCCCCTCATCCGGTCCTTCGGACCACCTTCCCCCCAAGGGGAAGGCTTTAATAGAACACATGCCCGCCGATATTGATTCCGGTAAGCCCCGGAATCGGAGTTCTGAAATAAACGCAGTTTCCTACGTTTGTTGCGCCGCTCATAGCGGCATCTGCTGCCAGATAGCAGGCCTCGTTTGCATCTCCGTTTGCAAGCGCAAGCGCGAGTCTTCCGCTACCCACGGGTGAAAACTGTGCATTCTGGTAAATAACACCTACAACTGTATCAGGATAAACAGAGCTAAGCACTCTGTTGATAACAACCGCTCCAACGGCGACTTTTCCCTCGTAGGGTTCTCCACCCGCCTCGCAATATATCAGATTTGCCAGAAGATATCTGTCTCCTTCCGCAAACTGAACATCCGAAATATTTCTCCACTTTGACTTAGCCGCCAATTTTGACAAACGAATTTCCTCAGCGAGCTTCGCCTCAAGAGCCTTTACATCGGCATTCTGCTCAGCTACCTGATTTTCATACTCCTTCGCCTTGCTCTCGATATTCTTGGCTTCTTCCTCTGCGGTCGAGATATTCTTCTTGTATTCACTTATGCTGCCACTGGTCTTGCTGACAAGCCCCGATACGCGGCTCTGCTCAGCCTCAACTTCAACCTTACACTGATCGAGCTCAGTCTTCTCTGACTGAAGAGTCTTCTCTTTCTCATCGATCTGCGCACAGGTCTGCTTGTACTGATCAAGCATCTTCCTGTCATAGGAAGAAAGGGACGCAACATAGCTGCTGTGATTAAGAAAATCCGCAAAGCTGCCCACATCTGTCAGCATATCCATGAGCATGAAGCTCTCCTTTTCATAGATAAACTGCACACGCTTCTTCATCGCTGCGTACTGGGCATCCTTAGTGCTGATTGCGGCCTCAAGCTCAGCCTGGGTCGTGTTGATCTCATCGGTCTTGGCATCGATCTGATTTTCAAGATCCGAAAGATTGTTGCTAACCTCCGTAAGCTGACTGTTCAGGTCGTCGAGCTTATTCTCAAGAACGCTCTTTTCCTGATGCAGATTAGAAATATCTTCCTTCTTGTCATCGAGCTGATCCTGAGTCTCACTCAGCTGTCCCTTGGTCTCATTGAGTTTGTCCTTTGCTTCCCGCAAAGCTTTCTTAGTCTCCTCGGTCGCCTTAACTGTAGTTCCCGCACTCCCCCAATTTATGCACAGAACTATCGCCATTGTTACTGCGACGAGCCGCATGACTCTACCCCAATAACTTTTCACTGGTTTTCCTCTGATTATATTTCTATGTGTATGTTCTTACCTGACCTGCTATAAGGATAATACTTCACTCCCGCCGCATCGAACATCTTCTTGGATGCTCTTGTTGCAGCTGAGGTGCTGTATTTATCGCTGTCATACACGACAGTCCTTATGCCGGCCTGAATTATTGCCTTTGCGCATTCATTACAGGGAAAAAGAGATACATAAAGCTTAGCCCCTTCAAGGCTGCCGCCTCTGTAATTTAAGATGGCATTGAGCTCACTATGGGTTACGAAGGGATATTTTGTGGCAAGCTCATCCTCCCCGTCCCTCTCCCACGGAAAATCATCATCATCACAGCCAATCGGGAAACCGTTGTAGCCCATGGATAAAATCTTGTTATCCTCGCTGACAATACAAGTTCCCACCTGCGTGTTGGGATCCTTGGAGCGCATAGCTGCAAGCTTTGCAACGCCCATGAAATACTCGTCCCAGGAAATGTAATCTTCTCGTTTCATACTCTTCCTCCTTTTCCCCTCATCCGGATGAGGGGATTTACGCCTCCGCGTCCGTGATCTCCCCAATTCTTCTCACATGCTTCTCAAGTCCTGAAAACTCTGTGTCCAGGAATGTATCCACAATATCAATTGCCATATCGGGGCCGATAAGCGCTCCTCCCATGGCAAGTACATTCGCATCGTTGTGCTCACGTGTGAGCCTCGCTGAATGAGGCTCTGAGCAAAGAGCGCATCTGATGCCCTTTACCTTGTTGGCGATAATTGAGATACCGATACCTGTTGTGCAGATAACGATTCCCTTCTCACACTCGCCGCTTGCAACAGCCTCTGCTGCCGCCTTTCCGAAAATCGGATAATCACAGGAGTTCTTATCATAGGTACCAAAATCCTTGTACTCTATGCCCCTCTCCTTAAGATGCTCGATTACCACCTGCTTGATGTCAAATCCGCCGTGGTCACTTCCAAGTGCTATCATTTTTTCATTCTCCTCTTCTTTAATTTTTTCCCCTCATCCGTCAGCTTCGCTGACACCTTCCCCCGGAGGGGGAAGGCTTTTATTATTCTTGCCTTCCCCTTGGGGGGAAGGTGGCGCGTAGCGCCGGATGAGGGGCCAGCTTTACACCCTCACTACCTTATGTCCAGCTGCCTTCAGCAGTCTGTTCATTATTGCCTGTCCGAGTCCCGTATCATCAAAAGCCTCGGAATACATGCATTTTACATCCTCATCGTCGAACTGCCGCAGAATACTGAAAAGATTTCTTGCAATCTCTTCCTCGTCCTCTCGGCTTCCCGCGCATTTTACGACGTCGGCTCTGTATTTATCACGAGTCTCATCTGTTGCGATGACACCGGTTCGTTCTCCGTTTTTGCTGTGCTCCAAGATCTTCTCGTTGATGTATGCCGTAACCTTATCAGGTTCGCCTTCAACTATAGTAAGATCGCCTTTGGGAGCATAATGTCTGTACTTCATCCCGGGAGCCTTGGGCTTAACACCGCTGTCGGCACTGAGAATTGTCTTATCAATGCTAACATCCCCGAGAATATCGGAAAGCATCTTCTGCGTCACATATCCCGGGCGCAGAATCATGGGCGTATCCGAAGTTAAGTCTATTATAGTAGATTCCAGGCCGATTCCAACCTGTCCTCCGTCAATTATCATATCAACTCTGCCGTCTAAGTCCTCGATGCAGTACTTTGCTTCGGTGGGACTTGGTCTTCCCGAGAGATTTGCGCTAGGTGCCGCGATATATCCGCCCGACTGTCTGATCAGCTCAGCTGCGATTTTATTGCTGGGCATCCTTATCGCAACGGTTTCCAGACCTCCTGTCGTCTCATAGGGAACTACCTGCGATTTTTCCATTATCATAGTAAGGGGTCCCGGCCAAAGCACCTCAGCAAGCTTGTATGCCGCCTCCGGAAGCTTTTTTACTATCTTTTCGATTGACTCCATGTCCGCAACGTGCACTATCAGCGGATTGTCTGAGGGCCTGCCCTTCGCGGAATATATCTTCATGGAAGACTTCGGATTAAGTGCATCTCCGCCAAGACCGTAGACCGTCTCTGTGGGAAAAGCGACAAGACCGCCGTTTTTTAGGATTGTGCCGGCTCGCTGCAAGGCCGCAAGGGCGGCGGCATCTATGTTATTTTCGTTAATTTGAATTAATTCAGTGTTCATGGTTTCCTTTGGTATATCTTTATTCCCCCCAAGGGGACGGCTTATTTACTCATATACTCCGCAATTACATCCCAAACATCTGCGGTTTCGAACCCGAGGGCCCACTCCGCAACTCCGGCGATGCCGGCGCTCTGCATTACATTCAGCTTAGCCTCAAGGGATCTCGCGTCTTCGTTCCATATCTGATAGAAATCGCCGTTTTCAGCGGTTGCTTCGCCGTAGTACTGGCATGTGTTCTCATCCCACTTAAGCTCGATTCCCTTTTCGGAAATCACATTTGCTACGCCGTCCATATGAAAAGCCTTACTTGAAAGCTCTCCGCCGCTGGTTGTCCACAATCTTGTATAGAAAGGCACGGAATTTACAAGCTTCTCTGCCGGAACCTGCTCGAGCGCTTTTTGTATACCGCTCTCAACATATCCGATGGATGCGACAGAGCCTGCCTCGGACGAACCGGAATAATGCTCGTCATATCCCATTATAATTACGTAATCGCAGACAATTCCCTGCTCGGTAAGGTCATAATGATCATTAAAATCCATCGGCACATAGTCATCGACAGACAAAACAATCTGATTCTGACGGCATGCCACCGACAGCTCTCTCAAAAACTCCAGATAAGAACGGCTATAGCTCTCATCGATAAGCTCGAAGTCCACATTTATTCCGTCAAAGCCAAACTCAGCCTGCTGCGCCATGAGGTTTGCGATAAGATTCGCTCTGAAAGCCGCATGTGAAACAACAGCCTCGGTATCACAGCCATTCGGATTATTGAAATTATCAACAGCCGCCCAGACCTGCACTCCTGCCGCATGCGCTGCAGTTACATAATCATGAGTTGCATAGCTTGAGATATTTCCTTCATTTCCATCAAGCGAAAACCAGGTGGGTGAAATGACGTTCAAGGATTTAGCCTGCGCAAGAATACCGGAAACCGTCTCATTTCCCTGGATGCCGCCTATCGGATGGAATCCCATGTTAACTTTTGATCCAAGTGACATAGAAGTATACTCTCCAAGGGCAACTTTTCCCTCACCGTCGTCCACGCTCACTACTACGGGCGCAATATCCTTGATATGCTTGTTCTCTACATATCCGATATGACCGTTGGATGAGATGACTCTGGACCACTCCTCCATCTCCTCGATCACAGTAACCGTGCCGGCAGGAGCCTCGGTTACAACCTCACTCTTCCTACCGCCAAGCTTCCTGATAGCAATATCCTTCTTAAGGGTTCCGTTCTGGCTCTCCCCGGCAGCCGCCGTATAAATCCTGATTCTGGCAGGGCCTTCATCAGCGAAACTCTCATATTTCATGGAAGCGAATTTTTTCAGATAATCCACAGACACATAGAGCTTATCACCCTCAAGCAGAGATGCCGGAAAGCCCAGATCCTCGCTGTCTCCCGCGGAAGAGGTGATGGTGCTCTCACCGACCGTGGCAGTATAAATCGCATTCGGACCTGTATAAATCAAAATCCCGTCATCAGCGCCGTAGTAGAATCTGTTGCTTATATCTGTCTGGACGAGGTCATAGTCCAGGTAATATCTATCATTGTAATATCCGGCCTTCTCCTCCATGAGCTTGTCATTTAGAATCAAAACAGCCTGCGTAGGGTCAGTAAGGCCATAGTATTCATTAAGGTCCACCCGCTCCTTCGTATAGGAAAAACGCTCGAAGGCAAGCTGACCCGCATATATAAGTCCAAATAATATAATAAGAGCGATTATGAAAATCACCGGTTTAATCTTTTTCTTCATCTGTGACTCCTTCCAATCGCTTATTATACCATATTATGTAGTTTAATTGCCATTTTGCCGGCGGCTCTGTAATCCGCACCCCGCATACCGAATTTGACACATTTTATTTGTCTTAATTATGCGTGTCGTAACCGGTGGTGGGGCCTCCAGTCAATATTTATCAACTAAAATTCGAATATCAAAGGTTAGATTCCAAAAGAAGGCTCAAAAGTTAGATGTAACATAAGTGATAGTTTCCTTAACCGCTTTCGAAATCCAAAAGTAATTGCTTACAATTTTTGATATGCGAAGTGGGATTACGAGCCGAGGCGTTTGGCACTGGTGCCTCTTCTCGTATCACAATTCATTCCTATAGTAAAAATTCATTTCTATAGTTAAAACAATTCCTGCAAGTTAATACTTTGTTGTAAGTTTGTACTAATTAAAAAATAATTTACAGGGATTTGATTTCTTCCGATGATTCTCGGATGAACTTGTAAGACATTCCGTCAAGAACGACGGAACAATCGTAATATTCAAATGTTGTGTACCATGCCTCCTCTCCGATACGTACTCTCAGAGGCACCACGAGTATGTAATATACACGACCAGAATCATATTGTCAACACCTAATTTCAATTTTATATTTTTTTATAATTCTAACCTATATATTAAATTACTAAACATGTCGATAGAAGTATTGACACATGCAGTTGTTTCCTATAACATTTAATAACTATATATACATATGTAACAACCTTTTTTATGGAGGGCATCGCATGAAAATCGAGCGAGTTAATGATTGCCAAATCCGATGCACACTTACTAAGGAAGATCTTGCAAGCAGACAGCTGAAAATCAGCGAACTTGCATACGGAACCGAGAAGGCGAAGGACCTGTTTCGCGACATGATGCAGCAGGCCAATTACCAGTTTGGCTTCGACGCGGAGGACATTCCGCTTATGATTGAAGCAGTTCCGATCAATTCCGAATGCATCATTTTAATAATAACAAAAGTTGAAGATCCCGAGGAACTGGACACCAGATTTGCCAATTTCTCACCTTCAATACAAAGTGAAGTCTCAGGTACAGATAACGAAGCTGCTGAGGAAGAAGACGTCATGGATCTGTTCCAGCGTCTGAAAAATGAATCAACTTCCGATTCAGATGAGATAGACCGCGTTCTGAACACCGCAAAGAAGGAAGCTCCGCAGAGACCTTCTTCCAATGCCGGTAAAGCTGCAGTCGATCCGTTCTTCCTGTTCTCTTTTGCAACAATGCATGATGTGATGAAGTTCGCACAGCTGAACAGAACCAGTGCTTCTGTTCGCAACACCTTGTACAAGAGCGACAGCAACGGAAGACTCTACCTACTGATTCACCCGGGTAACGAATCCGCTTCAGTTTTGCAGAAGCTCTGCTCAATCCTGTCCGAGTACGGCAGATCCGAGTCAGCAAGTTCTATCAGTGAACAGTATCTGGATGAGCATTATCAGGTGATAATTAAGGATAATGCAATTCAGAAATTATCTGAAATTTAATAAGATTTATAAGGAAACTTCCCCTGACTGGGGAAGTTTTTTATTTATACCTTCCCCCTCCGGGGGAAGGTGTCGGCGTAGCCGACGGATGAGGGGATATAAAAAGGCTTCGGATTTCTCCGAAGCCTTTCCTTGTTTATTAGTTAATTACTTTGAATAAAGTGTAACCAACTTATTCAGATACTCAAGACGCTCCTGTGCATTCTCCTTTGACTTAGCATAGAGCTTCTGTGCTCTCTCAGGATTCTTAAGCTTAAGTGAAAGATATCTAACCTCACCGTCAAGGAAGTCCTGATACTCCTCTGTAGGAGCCTTGCTGTCAAGAGTGAACTTCTGCTCAGCAGCAGGATTGAATCTGAACATATGCCAGTAACCTGTTGCTACTGCCTTCTTCTCTTCGTCCATAACCTTGTTCATACCGGACTTGAGACCCTGGTTGATACAAGGAGCATAAGCGATGATGAGTGAAGGTCCCGGATATGCCTCTGCCTCAGCGATTGCCTTAAGTGTCTGGTTCATATCAGCACCCATAGCGATCTGAGCAACATATACATAACCATAGCTCATTGCGATAGAAGCGAGATCCTTCTGCTTGATCTCCTTACCGCCTGCAGCGAACTGTGCAACAGCACCTGTAGGTGTGGCCTTAGAAGACTGTCCGCCTGTATTTGAGTAAACCTCAGTGTTAACAACGAGAACGTTTACATCCTTACCGGAAGCAAGTACGTGATCGAGACCACCGAATCCGATATCGAATGCCCATCCGTCACCACCGAAGATCCACTGTGACTTCTTAGCTGCGAAGTCCTTATTCTTAAGAACATACTTAGCAGCATCTGAGCTGTCGCCAGAAAGTGCAGCTACGAGCTCTTCTGTAGCAGCTGTGTTTGTAGCGCCGTTTGAGAATGTGTCGAGCCACTTCTGAGCTGCGTCCTTAGCGGAACCGCTGCCAGCTGCGATCTCTTCTACCTTCTCCTTGATAGCGTCACGGAGTGCGTTCTGTGCAAGAACCATACCGAAACCAAACTCAGCATTATCCTCGAACAGGGAGTTATCCCATGCAGGACCCTGGCCCTTTTCGTTTACTGTGTAAGGTGTTGAAGGTGAGGAGTTACCCCAGATTGATGTACATCCTGTAGCGTTAGCAACGTACATTCTGTCACCAAAGAGCTGAGTAACAAGCTTAACATAAGGTGTCTCACCACAACCTGCGCAAGCGCCTGAGAACTCAAGGAGAGGCTGCTTGAACTGTGAACCTCTGATTGTTGTCTCTTTAAGCTTCTCAACAACTTCTGTCTTAACAGGAGTCTTAACAGCATAATCGAAGTACTTCTGCTCATCCTTATTATCAGCGATAGCGCCCATCTTAAGAGTCTCGCCTGCCTTGTTACCTACGCAGACATTAGCACATGAGCCGCATCCTGTACAATCGAGTGCAGAGATAACAACTGAGAACTTGTATCCGGGAACTCCGTTGAGATCCTTTGTCTGAAGTCCTTCAGGAGCCTTAGCAACTTCGTCGTCTGTAAGAGCAACTGTTCTGATTGCAGCGTGAGGACAAACGAGTGAGCAGAATCCACACTCTACGCACTTTGTAGCATCCCACTTCGGAACGTTAACTGCAATACCTCTCTTCTCGAATGCAGCAGAACCACTAGGTGTGGAACCATCAACATAAGGAAGGAGATCGGAAACCTTAAGGGTGTTACCTTCCTGAGAATTAACCTTAGCCTGAATGTTGTTAACGAAATCAACAACGTCCTTACGATCGCCCTTAGCCTCTGTGAACTCAAGACCTTCGTCCTTAGCGTCCTTCCAGCTCTCAGGGATCTCAACCTTGATAAGGTTCTTCGGATCTGCACCGGCATCGATAGCATCCCAGTTCTTCTTAACGACATCTTCACCCTTACGGCCGTATGTCTTCTGAGCAGCATCCTTCATGAACTTGATAGCCTGATCTTCAGGAATGATCTTTGTGATATTGAAAAATGCAGACTGAAGGATTGTGTTAATTCTTGTAGGACCCATACCTACTTCTACACCGATCTTGGAACCGTTCATGATATAGAAGTTGATCTTGTGGTCATACATGAACTTCTTAACCTGGCCGGGGATCTCAGCCTCAAGCTGATCTACTGTCCAAGGGCAGTTAAGAAGGAATGATCCACCGTCAACAAGCTCCTGAGCCATGTTGAACTTGCGGATGTATGAAGGATTGTGGCAAGCTACGAAGTCTGCCTTCTTGATGAGGTAAGTTGACTTGATAGGAGTCTTACCAAATCTAAGGTGAGACATTGTAACACCACCTGACTTCTTAGAGTCATAATCGAAGTATGCCTGAGCATACATGTCTGTGTTGTCACCGATGATCTTGATGGAGTTCTTGTTAGCACCAACAGTACCGTCAGCACCAAGACCCCAGAACTTACAGTTGGTTGTTCCCTCGGGAGTTGTAACAAGGGGCTCACCAGCATCAAGTGAAAGATGTGTAACATCATCATTGATACCGATTGTGAACTGCTCTTTGTCTGTGTTGTTGAATACAGCAACGATCTGCTCAGGAGTTGTATCCTTGGAACCAAGACCGTAACGTCCGCACATAACCGGAACAGACTCGAACTTAGTGCCCTTAAGAGCAGCGATAACATCAAGAGCAAGAGGCTCACGGTAAGAACCGGGCTCCTTAGTTCTGTCAAGAACTGCAATTCTCTTAACGCTTGCAGGGATAGCGCTGGCAAGTGCCTTAGCATCGAAAGGACGATAAAGTCTAACCTTAACTACGCCGACCTTCTGACCCTTCTTAGCAAGGTAGTCGATTGTCTCCTCGATTGTATCGTTTACAGAACCCATAGCGATGATGATTGTCTCAGCATCTGCAGCTCCGTAGTAGTTGAAGAGCTTGTAATCTGTGCCAAGCTTAGCATTAACCTTGTCCATGTACTTCTGAACAATTGCAGGAAGCTCGTCGTAACCTGTGTTGCAAGCCTCTCTAGCCTGGAAGAAGATATCAGGGTTCTGAGCTGAACCCATCTGACGAGGGTGATTCGGGTTAAGGGCGTTAGCCTTGAACTCGTCAATAGCCTCATGATTAACCATCTCATCGAGATCCTTGTAATCCCAAACCTCGATCTTCTGGATTTCGTGTGATGTACGGAAACCATCAAAGAAATTAATGAAAGGAAGTTTTCCTTCGATTGCAGACATGTAAGATACAGGTGTAAGATCCATAACCTCCTGTACGCTTGAGCTACAAAGCATTGCAGCACCTGTCTGACGGCATGCATAAACATCAGAATGATCACCGAAAATGTTCAGAGCGTGTGAAGCTACACAACGAGCTGATACATTGAACACGCCGGGGAGTCTCTCACCTGCTACCTTATAGATATCAGGGATCATAAGAAGAAGTCCCTGTGATGCAGTGTAAGTAGATGTAAGTGCACCTGCTACAAGAGATCCGTGTACAGCACCTGCTGCACCTGCCTCTGACTGCATCTCTGTGATCTGTACTGTACGGCCGAAGATGTTCTTCTTTCCGGCAGTTGCCCACTCATCAACATGCTCAGGCATAACTGATGAAGGAGTGATCGGGTACATGGCAGCAACTTCGGTAAACGCATATGAAGCATATGCAGCAGCCTCGTTACCGTCCATGGTTTTCATGTTTCTTGCCATTTCTATTCCTCCTACCTTTAATAAGATTAATATGGATTTTCAGGATAGGCATGTTAAGCTTTTACACACCTATGCCGTAAAATCGCTAATGTACGCACTACGCGCAATTTAAATTCTAACATTGTAAAATCCCAAAGTCAACGGAAATAAGCCATTTCTCGGCACATCCCCTGATAATTTTTCTAAACAAAATAACGAAAATCTAAAAATAATAAATCTTTTATAAACTATTATTTTATAGATAAAAGTTATCGTTAAATTGCTTGCGTAAAACAGACAATTATATTATCATATCCTTTGTAGTAGGTAATATTGATTGGAAGTGGCTTTCCGATCGCCAAGATATTACAAACTTTTTTCAGGAAGGAGATTTTTGATATGGCATACGTTATTAGTGATTCTTGCATCAGCTGCGGATCATGCGCAGGTCAGTGCCCTGTTTCTGCTATTTCTCAGGGAGACTCACAGTTCAACATCGATCCTGATACATGCATCGATTGCGGTTCTTGCGCAGCTCAGTGCCCTGTTTCAGCTATCTCTCAGGGCTAATAGCAAATTTAGAAAAAGGAAACTCCGAAGCGATTGCTTCGGAGTTTTTTATTTGCCCCTCATCCGGTCCTTCGGACCACCTTCCCCCGGAGGGGGAAGGCTTTTATTCCTGCATACTTCTTCTCGACGGTTCGAGGTTCGCGAACTTGGTGAATTCAGGAAGCCATGCCAGCTCAACCGTACCGATCGGGCCGTTTCTTTGCTTTGCTATAATAATCTCGGAGACACCCTTGCGCTCGGTATCCTTATTGTAGTAATCATCACGATAGATGAACATAACCATATCCGCATCCTGCTCGATCGCGCCGGACTCACGAAGGTCGGACATCATCGGCCTGTGGTCGGGTCTCTGCTCAACCGCACGGGAAAGCTGTGACAGCGCAACAACAGGCACGTTCAGCTCACGGGCAAGAGCCTTGAGCGCTCTTGAAATCTCAGATACCTCCTGCTGTCTAGACTCGGAGGAACGCTTACCGCTGCCGCTCATCAGCTGCAGGTAGTCGATCATAATAATATGGAGATTGTGCTCCATCTTGTATTTTCTGCACTTCGACTGGAGCTCCTGGATGGAGATACCGGGCGTATCATCGATGATAAGATGCGACCTGCCGATCAGATCCGCACTCTCAATCAAGTTTTCCCAGTCCATATCCGTCATGTTACCTGTCCTTATGTGCTGCGAATCAACATGGGATTCCATGGACATCAGACGGTTAACCAGCTGCTCCTTTGACATTTCCAGAGAGAAAACCGCAACGGTTTTATCCTGATGAAAAGCCATATACTGAGCAATATTCAAAACAAACGCAGTCTTACCCATTGAAGGACGGGCTGCGATCAGAATCAGATCAGAAGGCTGGAAGCCCGCGGTTTTATAATCAAGATCCGTAAAACCTGTTGCAAGACCGGTAACCGTGCCCTGCATCTTACTTGCCATCTCGATCTTGTTGAGGGCATTCATAACGATCTCACTGATCGGAACGAACTCGCCGCTGTTTTTAAGCTGCGTAATGCGAAAAATCTCCTTCTCCACATCCGTCATCAGATCCGGCAGGTCCTTATTCTCGCTGTAACACTCATTTATGATGTCGCCGCAGGAATGAATAAGCTCGCGGAGCTTACTCTTTTCATTGACGATCTCAGCGTAGAACTTCACATTCGCGGACGTCGGCACGGAGCTCGCCATCCCCAGAATATAATTCATATCGTAGACCTGCGGAGGTGCATTCTTTTCCTTCAGATGATTCTGCAGCGTCACCCCGTCGACCGGAGTGCCCACCTGATGCAGCTCAACCATCGCCTCGAAGAGCATCCCCAGCTGCCTGTTGTAAAAATCGTCCGCTGTGATTATCTCCGACGCGATCTGAATCGCATCCTTATCAATTAGCATGGCGCCGACCACCGACTGCTCAGCCTCGAGGCTGTTCGGCATCGTGCGCTGGATTACATTTTCTTCGGGCATATCAAGCCTCCGTAACAGAAACTCTGAGTGTTGCGGTGACCTGAGGATGAAGCTTTACAGGAACCTCAGTGGTACCGAAGTTTCTGATGGGCTCTGAAAGCTGAATCTTTTTCTTATCGATATCAAAACCGCACTGCTTCTTTGCCTCTGTAGCAATTTCCTTCGAAGAAACAGAACCGAAAACTCTTCCGCCCTCGCCTGCCTTCATTGTGAGATGCACGGTCGCCTTCTCGATCTCCTTCGCATACTCCTGCATCTTCTCAAGAAGAGCCTGCGCATCGCGCGCATCCTTCGCCTTATGATTTTTCAAGTTTGTGAGATTGGCCTTTGTAGCCTCAACTCCAAGCTTTTTAGGTAAAATAAAATTCGAAGCGTAACCGTCGCTCACCTTAACGACATCGCCTTTTTTTCCAAGTGATTTAACGTCTTCAAGTAAAATTACTTCCATAACATCCTCCATATATTTTATGCCTTCCCCTCATCCGTCAGCTTCGCTGACACCTTCTCCCCTAGGAGAAGGCGAAGGTTGTTGTGCCTTCCCCCTACGGGGGAAGGTGGCGCGTAGCGCCGGATGAGGGGCCTACATCAACTCCCCGGCCTCGATCATAATATCGATCTGCCCCTTGATTTTTCCGATCGCCTCGTCGATTCCAATGCCCTCAAACTGGCATCCCGCTGAACTTATATGTCCGCCGCCGCCGAGCTTCTCCATAATAATCTGAACATTAACCTCGTCAATCGACCTCGCACTGACATATATCTGATTCTGATACTGCGTGAACGTAAAGCTCGCCTTAACACCCTTGATATTCAGAAGCTCGTTTGCCGCCTGAGCCGCAACGATAGTGGGACTCTGAACCTCATCCGCGCTGCAGACCGAAATCGCATAAGCACCGCGGTAGATCTCAGCCTGACCGACAGCATCCGCTTTTGCCTTATATTCCGTCGCATCCTCTCTGAAGAGCTTACGAACTCTCGTCACATCCGCGCCGTTTCTTCTAAGGAACGCTGCCGCCTCGAAAGTTCTGACACCGGCCTTGTTCATGAAATTATTTGTATCCACAACAATTCCCGAGTACATACTGTCAGCCTCTTCCGGCCTTATCTTAACAGTCTCGTCTATGTACTGCAGAACCTCGGAAACCATCTCGCACGCACTCGACGCATAGGGCTCAACATAGGAAAGCGTCGCATTTTCCACAACCTCGGCGCCCTGCCTGTGGTGATCGAGCACCACAATCGTCTTACAGAACTTCAGGAGCTCCGGACACTCAGTAATACTCGGCCTGTTGACATCCACAACCACCAGAACCACGTTGTTGCCTGCGATATCAATCGCCTGCTGATTACTGATAATCATATCCGACTCGTACTCCGGATTATCTTTGAAAAGATCGACCAAAGGCTTCATCGAATTGGTAACATCGTTCAAAACTATATGGCACCTTCTGTCGAGCGTCTTGGCAATTCTGTAAATGCCGACCGAAGCACCGAAACTGTCAACGTCACCGAGCCTGTGACCCATAACGATAACAGTATCTTTTCCATTAATAATCTCCTTAAGGGCATGCGCCTTAACTCTCGCCTTAACCCTCGTAGATTTCTCGACTTTCTGACTCTTACCACCGAAATACATGATCTCGTCCGGAGTTTTCACAACCGCCTGATCACCGCCTCGGCCAAGCGCCACATCAATCGCATTCCTTGCAAACTCGTAGTTCTGCGCATAGGACAAACCGTCAATTCCGACACCGATACTGAGCGTAACCGCCATCTCATTACCGATATTAACAGTCTTAACATCCTCCAGAATATCGAAGCGCACTTCCTTCAGATACTGCGCCGACTTCTTCGGCATTACCACGAAATACTTATCTTTCTCAATTTTCTTCGCAATACCATCACAGGTCGCGATATACTTGTTGATCTTTCTATCGATAAGCGCCGTCAGGAGCGACCTTCTGACCTCCTCGACACTCTCAAGAGCCTCATCATAGTTATCAATGTAAATCAGCCCCGCTGCCAGACTCTGGGAATCGACCTCATTTATAGCCAGTTTTAACGCAGTCTCATCAAACAGATAAACTGCAACCAGATAGCCCTCGTAGCCGTCCGACTCGATGATATCGCTGTTCGCCGCCATCTCATCAAGCGAGATCTTCTTCATCTTCAGCGTGAAATAATTGCCGTCGTACTCAACATCCTGGTGCGTCTCTTCATCGCCCGTCGGGAACTTCTCAGGAGTTATCCCCGGGAAAAGCACGGAAATCGACTTATGAAAACCCTTCTCCTGGTGCAGCGCCCTCTCAAAGGCCGCATTTGTCCACACAACTTTTCCGGTATCATCCAAAAGCGCATGCGGAAGATCCAGCTCGCGAAGGAGCTTTTTCTGAATCTGCCCATACTCCGTGGCGAAACTCACCAGCTCGTTCATTATTATCGGCTTATTATAAAAATCGAGATAAATTACAGCCATCAGATACAGCGCCGCGAACGCAGCAACTATAAGCCCTGCCCTGAAATCCACGGTAAACACCGCAATCGTAACAAACGCTAACAGAATCCCCAGATATATGAAAATTCTAAGAAAAGTCTTGAGCTTTCCCTTTAACCTTATCCTAGTCTTCGGCATAACCGCTTTCTCCATCCCCTTGAAGTTTTTAACATCCTCCAGGCAAATGAGCCCGCTTATATATCATATAATTTTAGCATAAACCTTGAGGAAAAGTCATCTTCTCAATCCTGCACTCATGCTTCTTGGTCTTGGAATTATAATTTATCCCACACAAGACAACTTCGCCCTTTATATTTTCAAATACCTTAGGATATTTCCTATCCTTAATCGGCCCAATGGCGCCTTCCGAACTATCATCCATTTTCAACTCTATCAGAAGCACCGGCAGCATCTCACCCGGACGAGGAATATACACAATATCTGCAAATCCTCTCCCCGAAGGAAGCTCCTCCACCTTAATATAATTATTTGCGCAGCTTATATATGCAAACTTAACCACTGACCTCAGCGCCTGCTCATCATTATAAAAAAGCGGAGAAATCCCAAATGTTCCTGCAGAATGTACTTCCTCCAAAGCCTTGGCAACTGCATCCTCATTTCCATCAATAGTATCCGCAATCAACTGATCAGAATTCCTAATAATTCTGCTTGTAGCCTCATGGTTACCGGTACGAACCATACTGACAAACTCTCGTCTGATCTCCTCGTTAGGAATCCTTGCCTTATCTGTCTTCGAATCATATGCCAGATAGCCCAAATGAATTAGAAGCGAAAGGACATCATCACGATTTTGAACAGAAGTCATATCATTCTGGAAAGTAGCTGTGTCTACCGGCATCTCATTTCCACCGATCATCTGGATAATATCAGCCTGTAAACCATCCTTATCCAAATTTATATACTCGAGAAGCGCCCCAAAAGTCTCCGTTTTGGACCAATAAGAATCATAAACAGAAGTTCTCACAGCCTGGCATACGGAATTAGGATTATAAACATCCCCATTACATTCCTGATTTAGTAAAGAAAAATCGAACACCTCATCTACACTCATTAAGCATACTACATTACCGCCTTCCAATAAAGCCTTCCCCCTTCGGGGGAAGGTGGCGCGCAGCGCCGGATGAGGGGGGGCCTCACCCCACCAACCTGAATACTCTCAAAAACACCCCATCAAGTCTCAATCTCCTCAGCATCACAAATACAAAAACCGCTCTGCGGACGCCTGCTCTCTCCCCCATAGGACTGTTCCATCCAATAAGGCGATTACCGGTAATCCCCGGCATCTTCCGCTCTAACCAATCAAAAATATCCGAGCGATACTCTAGCAGCTTCCCCGCAGGCGTACCCTTCGCCGCATACAGCACATGGAAAATACCGGTCTTCAGCATAAAGTACCTGAACTGCTCGTCCTTCATCCACTCACCGGCGCTGTCCATCCCCGCAAGCGCATCGAAAAGCCGCAGCACATCCGCCTCCTCGCTGACAGACCTGTGCACCGTATTGGACACCGAACTCTCATTTATAACCCACTGATATCCCACATACTCCGTATACGACACCTTCCGCGTGTGCGAATAACAAAGCACATTAAAATAAATATCCTCACCCAGCGGCACCGGCAGGAACTTAATCCCCTCGCGCACCACAAAATCCCTGCGGTAAATCTTACCCCAGGGCGTAATATTCATAAACCTGCACCACTCGTTATTTTCAAGCTCCACATGCTCGCGAACCTCGCCGCCCGCCGTCACATGCTCATAGCCGGAGATCACAATATCGCTTCCATCCCGCTCAGCAACCTCCAAGAGCTGCTCGATATAGTCCTCCCTGATATGATCATCCTGATCCATGAAAAGAAGATAATCCCCACTCGCTTCTGCGATTCCGCGATTTCGCGCACCTCCCTGACCGGTATTCTCCTGGGAGATAAGCCTGAAGACTATGCCATCACCTTCAAACTCCGCAATCTTCTCACGAATCACTCTCCCCGAATCATCCGTCGACCCGTCGTCAACAAGCAGCACCTCAAGCTCCCTATAAGTCTGAGCACATATCTGCCTGAAAATCACATATATGTAATTTGCACCATTATAAACCGGAATTATAACCGAAACTTTCTTCAAAACGCCCTCTTATTTACAAAATATCCCCAATTATCACCTATCCAAAAATAAGGTATGAAGCACAAGCCGCATACCTTATCTTCTCTGACATTCTTTACATTTTTAGAACTTATAAATAATTAAAACACAACATGTATCAATATTGACAAGATGAAACTGATAACAGGCACCGCCCAAACAATTTTATTCTTTGAATTATTAATCAAAGCATCTACAAGCGCTAACAAAATGCCGACTGAGCCTATTGTAACCAGATTAAGAACCAGTAAATATTTTGTATCAAATCCTTGGCCAGCAAAAGAAACATTAAGATTGATCAAGCTGAAAACACCAACAAATATCGCCATAATTGTAAGGACATTCCCATATATATGCTTTTCAACTTCTTTTAGATCCTTAATCTTATTATCTATCTCGTCAAGTTCTCTGTTATATACAGACGAATAATCCCCCATTCCCCTATAATCAAACTCGCTTTGGAAAGTCCCGGAATATCCTTTTTCTACATCTCCGTCAAGTTCTTCAAAAATAATTGTTGCAAAATCATCTAAGTCGGTTAAGTTCATTTCCTTATCCGAAAAATTTGTTATTCTAAAGAAAATTTTAGTCTTATGCCCCGGTTGATAAATCGGCGCATCTATAGATAATCCTTGCCTGATTCTACTATTTCTTAGAACCACCTTTGCTAAAATATTTTGAGGTAATTCTATGCTTTCCTTGCTCATGACAAACGCAGAATCATGGGGCTGTAATTTAACGCTTGTACTTTCTTTATTATTTCCAAGTGTATATTTTTCAGTGGAAATATCATAACCGATATTAGTAATCTTATCTTTGTCAAAAGGAGTAATAATCTCACTTCCACATGACATTAACTTTTTATCATACAGCAACATATGCTCACCCCCGTTTCATGCCTGATAAATCGTATACATTATACACCTATTTGAGCAAACTATACTACCTTTATAATACACGTTTATGGCAATCGCATCCATCCCCTGCTCTCATCTCCCCCTGCCCATCAAAAACATGATCCGCAGCGCGACTTCGCCGCCGACAGAAGGCCTGAGCCTATGCCCCCAGCACAGCCTCTTAAAATACCTGGCAAAAGTCATCCGTCCCCCGGAGAGCAAAAGCCAGCTTCTGCAAACACGCTTCTCAGAGGGCCTAATCTCCTTAAGCGACAGGAAAATCCTGATCCGCCTGCACTTCAGCAAAAACTCATCACCGAAAATCTCACGCCTTAGCCAATTGGAAACAAGCGTCCCCACGCCATTCCCGTACTCAGTGTAAGTCGCCTCATGGCGGCGATACTTCGTAAGATTCCTATCATCGTACAAGATTTTTCCATGAAAAAATGCGGTCCAGATGCACAACTCATCATGATACATCGCCTTCCCAACAAGATTCTGGCGAAGCAGTAAATCCCGCAAAGCATTATTTATAACCATGCAAAAACCGGACGCGTAGGTATAGAACAAGATACTCATCTCATCAAGCACCGCCACATCTCCAAGACAGTGCCTACTGATCAAACCAAGCTCCCCATCACAGTTATCATAATCATGAATATAGAGCACCGGCCTAGCTTCATCCCCCATCTTCTCCGCCGCGTACTCCAGCTTGTGCTCATCCCACACATCATCCTGGTCGCTGAACGCATAGTAATCCGCGCTCTCGCACTTCTGAAGGACATCCCAGAAACAATCCGGATACCCCAGATGCGAAGCCCCGGACACCACCTTCACCTTCTCCGGGAACCTCTTCACATACTCATCCACGATCAGCATAGTAGAATCCGTCGAACCATCATCCCTGATATACAGCCGAAAATCCCGGTAAGTCTGCGCCATTATCGAATCCAGCTGCTGCCTTATATACTTTTCACCGTTATAGGTGCACATCAAAACGTTAATCATACCAAATACTTATCTCACAACCTTCTCAAAATCCGCCTTCGGATGCTTACAGATAGGACAGATGAAATCATCCGGAAGTTCCTCGCCTACCCACTCATAACCGCAAATCCTGCAGCGCCACACCGTCTCACCCTTCGGAGTCGTGCCGACCGCCTCGGGCTTTGGCTTAATATTATTCTGATAATACTCGTAGGTGCAGGACGACGTATCGGACAGCACCTCCATCGCAGTGGGCTCACATATGAAAAGAGTATGCGATCCAAGATCCACCGTCTGCTCCACTTTCAAGGAAAAATATGCGTTGGTACCGGTTGTAATATAAGGAACCCCGTTCTCAGCGATCTTATAAGAAATCTTCCCATCAGCAACCTTCATCTCACCGGATGCATCCGCAAACTTATCTACATCCCTTCCCGACTGGAACCCGAAATGCTTGAAAATATCGAAAGTACCATCATTACTGATAACAGAGACATTGCACAGACCTGTCTCTTTTATCATGTCATGCGTGTAGTTAGCCTTGTTAACCGCTATGGAAATACGATTCGGCTCCGACGCCACCTGAATAGCGGTGTTGATGATGCAGCCGTTCTTCTTCCCACCCTGCACAACCGTGCAAACGAAAAGCCCATAAGATAACTTAAACATTGCCTTTGTGTTCATCTCTGCCATAATAATCTCCTTTCTGCAAACAACTCATCTATACAAAAATATTAACACTCGCGCCATATTCATATTTGACGCACATCAAATACAATCTTGAATACGTATTAAGGTTTCATCTCCCACCACTACTGTTTCTACAAATCACTAAAGTATTTGCCTAATATTTTCTTAATATTTCGACCTTATGTCTTCAACTATAACCTTATCATTTTGAGAAAGGCTATATTCTCCCTTTAGCTTATCCCCATACATCTTTTTTATGCTATTGTATGTCTTTCCAAGTTCTCCATACTTTCTGCCTGAAGTCTTTACTTCATAAATAGCGTCAACGCTATAAGGAATATTATACAAATTATTTCTGGTCGCTATCACAAAGTAATTATCACTATGTTCTATACATTCAGCAAATTCTTCACTGGCAACATATCTTTCACCTTCATCGATAAATATGATACTGTCAGTAATATCGTCCAGATAATTTCTCCATGCATCACCTAATCCAACCATAGCCACACATCTTTTGTCGCATACCAGCCTTACACCACTGGCTTTACCCTGACTCTGGTAATTTGCTATCAGGCTAATAAGTGATGTTTTACCCGTTCCGCTATCGCCACGGATTATACTTATATTCCTTTCAATTTCAAACTTAAATTGTACGGATCTATTTTCTACTAATACGCTATACTTTCCAATCATTATTTGCCCCTGCAAAATTCATCTGCACAAATATATAATTCTTCCATAGAGTTAATGACTTTATCATTATTCACTATATATGCTTTAAAACTCTTTCCGGGAAAATTCATTGCATGATATAAATTGATAACAAAATCCTTCTGCTCTGCAAACTTCGATATCCATTTTGCGCAGTTATCTCCACATGTCGAAGCATTAAAAACCATATCCGGATTATTATAAATAAGCATTAGTGTCTTAACCCCACCGGAAAGCTTCTCTACAGGCATTAGTCCAAATACCGGGCTTTTAATAACGTTTTCATCGAGCACTTCAGATTTATCAACATCCTTAATTATTTGCTTTACAAGATCGTCACTAAGCCAGTGTTTATTATACGTATTATTAAAATACATATCTGTATTATAAATTGATGCTTCATAGTCCCCAAAGGCTATGCAAAGGCCCGGGTATTCGATTTTGTTTTTATTGCAATACGCTCTTAAAAGATGCAAGATCTTCTCAATAGTCTCTGCATTCTGATTTTCAATTAGCCAAAGCCTGAATTTATGTATACTGCTAAAATCTATATAATCAGAATCTTTGCGTTTCAGATAATACATTCTAACTGTGTTTCCTGAATTAAATGCCGAAATCATCTTGCTAAACATGTCTTTAATTTCAGTTTCAGCAACTATTTTAATATCATCATCATTTGAGCCTTTTAAAATACATCTTGCAGCATCTATGAATCCTGATTTATAGATTATGCATTCTTCATTTACGACATTAACTATGTTAAACACTAGTATCTCCTTCAATCTATATGCTTCCGGTAATCACCATTCATCCCCAGTCGCACATCCATTTTCATGCGCATATGGTTGACCCTTTGCATAAACATAATATACCTTTCCTTATCCGTACACTATACCACGTTTAATTAAATCCCGTATTTTCTCTTCTTCCATCCCAAATCTGCTTAAAATTGCTGTATGAACTTATACAGATTCACGTATTCATACTTTCCCCATGTTATACTTCACCCGGATTCCATCTCTTTATTTCAAAATACACCTTTAGAACACTATCCTTCAGATCAAGTATCCCTACAGAATTGTTATATGTGATATACGGACTACTACTGTTTTAGACGATAATAAAGCTTGACCGACTGCAATAATTGCTCTTTTTAAGCTTCCTCTTGCTTCTCTTCATCATCGCTGAGCCTTACAAGAATATCGTCTATGGCACCGATCAATGTGTCTTTTGCACATTGATCAGTAATTCCATCACTCAGGAAATCCCCTTCTTTTATTTTTTGATTCAATTCTTCCAGATATACCCTATCTTGTTTAAAAATATCGCTAACGTCAGCAAAATTGTATATCTCTTTTATCCCTTGAGTAATCTTATATATCTCCTCTCTGCTGGATTTTTTTATCATTTCCACTATCATATCGACGCCAACGTATCCCACAAAGCACTTTTCTTCAGCAAAGAATTGCTTCTGCCTACTACAATAGTCCCTAAAAGACTGTGCATCATCAAACTTTTTCGCTATATTATCCTTCCCCAATGACAAGTTATGTTGCTTTGCTTCTTCCTCCAGTGGTTTATAAATCCTTAAAAACTCAGCCCTATCATCTTCTTCAACAAATTCCCTGCTAATAGTATTAAACTCTATCTCATCTTCACATGTTAATAATTGATCATGCATGTATTTTCCTACTTCATTCAGATTTCCATCGTATAGCCCAAGCCTCTTGAAAAATATCAAATCTTCTAATATCTGAGGAAAATCATAGAACGAATATAATCCTTCCGCCAATTCGCTTATTACTTCGGAAATAAAAGTTTTAACTTCATCGTCAGATAACGAGCGCCATTCAGCCAACTTACGTAGATGTTTTCGCTCATCTAACTCATACTGTTTCAATAATTCCTCGTTTCTTTTGAACGCTTCAATTAGTTCCTTACTGGATTGATAAAATGCAATTTTATTCCATCTGGAACCAATTACCCATTCATCTATAAAGCGATGCGCCAGAATCTTATCAAAGGGAGATTTCTTTCTCACTATTCTCTTAGCATACGAGTTGGGTTCCCAACCTGTTGCAAAAGAAATATTGTTCATATCCATGCATATGCAATAAATACTATAAATTAGATAATTATCAAGTATGCTATCATAATACACATGGGAATTATATTCTCTGTGCAATTCATCATATATTTTTTTAAATTTTCTAATCCAACAACCTACGATTCTGTAGTTAATATCGTTCCCACATAGCAGAAATTTATCAAGAATAAACTTTTGCTTTGCAATAAGGCAATTTTTGTAATCACCTTTACTAATAGCACAAAACAAATCATTAAGAGTCTCTTCTGTACTTGGCGTATAATAAAGTGTATTACCTATTACCTTTTCTTTAATATCTCTATAAATATAATTTTCCGAATATACTTCTTCACATAATTTTTTTAATCCTTCAAAAGTCAGGCATTCTTTCGATATATTAGTTTTGTCTTCATCTTTAGTGATTACTTTCCTACCACCACTCAAAACCGTTAGATACTTATTCTCTAAATTTGTATTCGCATACATCTTGCCAATATTCTTCTCATCAGCAAGTAAAATGACCTTGCAATTGCAATGTTCAGTTAAATTATCAATAAACCCAAACAACTCATTTATCTGAATATTTGATCTTTCCAAATCATCAAAACAGATTACCATATCTCCGGCTTTGAGCATCTTCCTTATTTTTCCAAAGAGGTCCTCTAACTTAACGCCCACTCCGTTGGATGAAAAAGAAATTGACTTGCTCAATATACTGGCAACTCCATCTGCTGTCTTTATCACTTGTTTGGCATTCTTCTCATTATTCCATTCTGAAGTCATAAAGCTGATTATTACTTCTTTGGATAAATCTTCAACAGATTTTATTCCATATAACGAAATATAGAAATTTTTTCTTCTCTTGTTTTTCCCTGCCTCCAGCTTAGTAATTTCATCAGCCAAATAATGCTTATAAAGGTGAGTCTTACCACATCCCCATATTCCACTTATCATTATTGCACTATTTGAAGTATCGTCCTGTAAATATTCTATTACCTGACTTATTATCTCGTCTCTGTTCATACCTCTTATTCCCCCAAAATTATTAAAATAGTATTTTTATCTCCATGCCGTTCCATCTCCATATGTCCTAAAGCACACGGCATGTGCAACCGCGCCACCAGCTTTAATTCCGCACAGCTTTGCCACGCCCTCTCTTATCGCTTTTGTGGGATATCAGAAATATCAGATGGGAGTACCGAACTACCGACTTGAAAAGCACTTTGAACGTAAAGGAATACTCATATCAAGGGCTTGTATGGCAAGCTGGCTCATATGGACCGCTGAAACCTAAAGTCCCGTCATTTTATACCAAGGATTATGTCGGGACAGGTACTTCCATAAGCTCATAGAGCTTACGTTGTTTATTAGTTATTTCAGACAGATGATGGGCTTTGCCGGGCTGCTGGTAGTATTCGATGACATCCAGCTCGTCAAGCAGTGGCTGCATTGTGTAGTCGCTGAACAGGCCATTTTCATCCATCTGCTTTTTGATATAAGACATCAGCTGTAGTGCTATGAACTGCACGAAGAGCTTGCCTTCAAAGTTTTCCTCTGATGCGACAGACATCCTGCGCATTGAAAAACAGTGGTGCCTGTCACCGTGAAAATTTTGCTTTTTCTGTTTAACCAATGAATTGTAAACCATTGAATATAATGATGCAAGCCGATGTAAGAACCAGTTGTTCTCTTGAGGTGTATCGACTGCTTTGTGCTAATCTCAAGAACGGTACTTACTTTTTTTTCATATGTTAACAGAAAGCGAAGCACTGTCTATTTGATTATTATGATATGTTTAATATGATATAATACTTCCTAACAATGCCTAAATGTATAATCTGCCGCATAATAGCGACTACAATATTGGAGTGTTGATAACTATGAGGTTTGAGAACAAAACAACCAACAAATCATTCTTGATCATACTTTCGTTATGTCTTTTAATCCTACTATATGGCTATGTTGGGTTTAACAGCTATGGTTATGATGATGAGTTTTATACTATTGCTGATGTCGAATCATATCCCACGATAATTGAACAGATTCAGATTAATAACTCGGTGGATATTCATCCCCCGGGGAGTTACATTGTGTGCTTGATACTTTGGAAGATGACAAACAATTGGCATTTGGTGCGTTTGATCAGTGGAGTGATAAATGCTATTGCTATATGGGCATTTTGGAGGTTGGTGATCTGTGGTAGGGTGATCAGCAAGAATGGTGATTCCATTGCTATCATTTATTCTTATATTGTAACCTGTCTTAATCCGTCAATTTTAATGTGGGGGACAAGTATAAGGTGGTTTACATACGTGATACCTTGCGTATGTCTGTTGGGGATACTATTTTGCTATCCGCCTCGCAGTAGTGCTGTTTTCTGGGCGATGAATTTCGGTATATATCTGTGGATGTTTTATCTTGAAAACACTACAGCAATAATTATTGTGACTTCTTTTCTTATAACACTGTACCACAGAAGGGATTTGTTTGCGCGGGAGCTTAAGATAATTGCTGGATTTGGGGCAATCACGCTGATATTGGCGCTTCATCAGATATATATTTTCTTTACAGTAAGAATTGGTAATTTCGGAGTTGACAGGGCTCAAAGTGGGATTATCAGTGGGATCATTTATGGTGCGGAGAATATCTTGTGCGGACAGGCGGTTATGCCGGTTTCATTTTGGGGTATTGTTTTAATTCTTGCGAATCTTATTCTGTTTACTGTATTTATTATTAACGTCAAAAATGTTCTAGCCAATGATTTGGATAAGACTTTTTTGGCGTCATACTTGTGCTATATGGTTACGGGGCTGGGTGCGCTGCGAAATTATTCCAGTTTGTTTTCGCTTCAGGGTTATTTCATGTCAGATGTGTTCTGTAAGATTAAGAAGAATTGGGTAAGGTATTGTGTACTGTTTCTGACCATAGTGGGTACTTGTGGCGGTATATACAATGCAGCGTTTCATGTTAATACCACTAAGAAGCAATGGAACATGCCATTTGGTGAGGCTATAGATTACATTCACGAGAATACTGATTCCATAGAGAACACCCTAGTTCTATCAAAAGATTCTGTATTGCTCTATTACCTGAGAGAAGAAGGTTATAATACGGTATTATTTGAAGGGTACCAGCAGTTTGAGCAGCAGAGGCTGAATCCGGATTGGGAAAATGTGTTTGATGATTGGAATGGGACAATAATAGCTGTTAAGACATTTGAGCCCTCCGGTCGCCATGATCCGTATTATGAAAGGTATCTGGAGAAGATTGCAGAGTTGGAAGGCTCTGCAGAGTGTGTTCAGCTTGGGAACGATAAATTTGCCTGGTTTAAGAAGTTGATGGATCCGAATATTGAGGATTGGGAGATGAAGATATATACGTTTAGCGTTCAGGAATGATGATATTTTCATCAATATTTTATGTGTGGCTTTTGGTTAGCTTGTAACCTTCAGTCAATCCCTAGGAATTCGCTGATCTGCCTCTTCGTAAACTCATACATATCTTCACCACCATTCCAAGCTTTATACCAAGCAACTGTCTGAGCGATAGCGTTGTCCACATGCCATACTGGCTCCCAGCCAAAGGTTGCTCTTGCCTTTGCACAATCAAGCTTAAGGAAGCTCGCTTCATGGAACAGTGGTGCCTGTCACCGCTCAAAATCAATCATCTGTGTATGGAACTGATAAGCCCCTGATCCTGTATGAGTACCAACCATCACGCGGAGGCTATAACTGCCGCAACTTCCTTGGAGCAGATTTCTCAGGATACCTGATGACTGACGGCTTCTCCGGATACAATAAGATGGAGAATGCAAAACGGCTTACATGTGCAGACCACGTGAGACGGAAGTGGTTCGAAGCGATCAGAAATAAATCCGGGCCTCTGAACTATGAATAGTACCATTGTATACTTTACAATAATTTTCATTTATAAAATCTCACAACGTGATCCATATATTTTTCAACAACTGTCTTTAACCCGCAAGTATACAGCCCTGCCATCCCATCATCTGAGTAGTAACCACCCTCAACCTGATCAAACTTGACTTTACAAAACCATGCCTGGTCTTTGAACATCAACTCAGTAAATATCGTCATCTCTGGCGGACTAAATGGGGGTTCTATCATCGGCTGCCAATCATTTTCATTTGCTTTCGTAATCAAAAGCACTTTCCTTTGATCAAAATTCTCACATTGATATCTCCAAAGCATACTATTAACATACTTGTCCAGAAAACCATATCCAACAATCAGCAATTTATCATTTGAAGTCAAAGCTTTATAAAAATGATGCTCATATTCCATAAGTGGGTTCCATAGAAGCTTATCCGTCTTCATTAAGCCCGTGATAATGTTGGCTCTGATAAGAGACTCGCCAGCTTGGTTGGCTGAATTTGACTTTGCAGATCTTAATCTATAGCCACTTGCAGCATTATAATCCAAATACTTATATAAGCATTCCTGGTCATCCGTATATGCAAAGCGATTCACCTCACCACGCTTAAAGTCTGCATCTCCCATGAGAACGGAACCATGCAAATGTGCTATAGTATTCTTGCCCTTCTCACAAGCTTTCCTATAATCATCTATAGAAAACCGTTGCAATTTGTCGTATCCGGATACTAGTCTAAAACCATCTTCATATGATTTCAAACTTTGTTCACACCATGTATCATAGTTCAGGTTAAAGATATTGAGTGTATATTCCTTTTCTAATTCCTGCAAGAAATCTTTAAAATATCCAGACTTCTCATCAAACTGTTCACAGTACTCAGCAATTATATCGTTAATCACATTTATCATCTTATTTGCCGAAGATATAATACTCAGATAATCAATATCAGAAAACCTATTCTTAAACTTTGTAAATACCTTATAGGCTGATGTATATCGCTTAACTGATGAATCCAATGTATATCCTGCCAATAATTCCAGAACATGAAATATATCCTCAAAATTCACATAATTTGTTATAACGTTTAAGTTGGCTTTGCTGTACACTTTATAGTTTGGATCGTTCTTTCCAAACCTCTCCCAATAAAACTTGCAGATATAATCTACTACAGATTGACTTTTATCCGGAGCGATCTTATACCTTTTACACTCCTTAATTACTCGCCGTGTTATAGAACTCGTTGACAATCTTGTCGCTTCAAACACAGCTCCTGCACCTAAAAGAATTGTTATTCTTTGCTTACTCATATTACTACACTCTCTAATATCAATTAGCTACCCACACCATTCAAGATTTTTAGTGCATATCCAGCAATCAGATGTTTTTCAGCCAATTCTATACATGGCTAAATCGCTTCAATAATTATGAGATTGATCACTTTGTCTACTAATCTTTATTATCATAGTAATATATATCAATTACTTTTGATTTCTCAATAAGTAACTTCAGAACATCCCTAACTGTTATAACCCTATAAACTCCCTGATCTGCTTCTTTGTGAACTCCTTCATATTCTCGCCATTATTCCATGCCTTGTACCATGCAACAGTCTCGCGGATGGCTTCATCAACGTGCCATACAGGCTCCCATCCGAATGTAGAACGAGCCTTGGAACAATCAAGTTTAAGAAAACTTGCCTCGTGAGGAGCGTTCTCTTCTGCCATATTTTTCCAGTTAGCTGTATCTCCCCAATATTTAACAAATGAATCAGCAAGTACACCTGTATTTATACAATCTTCATCACGAGGTCCAATATTGTAATAATCTGCATACTTCTTATCTTCTGCCTGTTCCATGGCAATCATAAGGTAAGCAGCAAGTGGCTCAAGTACATGCTGATAAGGCCTTGTGGAATAAGGATTACGCACAATTATACTCTCACCTTTTATTGTTGCACGAACACAGTCAGGAACTATACGGTCATTTGCAAAGTCTCCGCCACCAATTACATTTCCTGCACGGGTAGTAGAAATTGCCGGAGAATCTGCCTCAGAGAAAAATGATTTTTTATATGAATGAGTCACAAGTTCCGAGCAACTCTTCGAATTTGAATAAGGATCATAACCATCAAGCTTCTCATCTTCTTTAAAGCCATGATTCTCAAGGTCATTATTCTCATAAACCTTATCTGTAGTAACATTCAAGAATGAAATAGCACCGGGGTGCTTACGAAGACACTCAAGTATGTTCACGGTTCCCATCACGTTGGTCTCATATGTATATCGAGGTTCCTTGTATGAATCACGAACAATTGGCTGAGCCGCCAGATGAAGAACAACATCAGGATTTGCCTCTTCATAAGCTTTCTCGAGCGCATCAATCTCTCTAATATCACCTATAACATGATGCACATCATCTGCAAGCCCGAGTATCTCAAAAAGATCCGGATGTGTATTAGGTTCAAGTGAATATCCATATACATCTGCACCAAGCATCTGTAACATTACACATAGCCAGCTTCCCTTAAATCCGGTGTGACCTGTAAGAAAAACTCTCTTTCCATTATAGAAACTCTTCATCTTGTTAAATTCCATCTCTATCTCTCCTTCAAAAATACTATTTCTCTGCCTTAAATGCCCAAAACTTGTTAATAATGAAATTAACCGGCACACTTATTAACAGATTGATAATCGGTGCTATAAATTCAGACACATGAAATACTTGAACCCATAAAACCATCAAAATGCTGTTTAAAAATAATCCGGTAAATGAATATGAAATATATGTCTTAACAAGAGCTTTCCATATATTTCTGCTTTGCCCTTCCTCTATAACAAACACCATCTTGTTGTTCCAGTAAAAAGACCAAAGTACACTCAAAACAAATGCTATTACTGTTGCTATAAGATAATCGTACCCTGCAAATATACCTAGCACTCTCATTGCAAGTAATGAAAATGTGTAAAGCAGATAAGAAATAACCGTGTTGCTCACACCAACTATTCCAAATTTCACGAATTGCATAAGCGTTTCATGAATTGAATCGGTATATTCCTTACCCACAATCTTAAATAAAAATCGGAACACTGCACCCGTTATTATCTCAATTATATTCCAAATAATATTGCTTTCCTTGTTCACAAATAAACTCTCTATACTTTCCTAAAACTCACACAAAGTCTCTATATTCAAGGCTCACTACTTATAAAATGCATTTCCTCATAAACACACTTTAAGGTCAGGCACATAATGCCTGACCTTATTATCTTATAACAGAGCCAAAACCAAATTACTTTATAGCCTCAAGAATCGTCTTAGCCATATATGAAAGCTTTTCATCAGTCATTCCGGGATATACACCTACCCAAAAGCTGTTTGCCATGATACGGTCTGTATTCTCAAGGTCTCCTACTACTCTGAATCCCTCGCCGGTTGCACGCATCTCATCAAAGCAAGGATGCTTAATAAGATTACCTGCAAAAAGCATACGAGTCTGAATTCCATGGCTCTCTACATAATCAACAACCTTATTTCTATCAACACCATCCTTGCAGGTCATGATAAATCCGAACCAGCTGGGATCTGCATTCTCTGTAGCAACAGGAAGAATAAGCTTGTCCTCTGCACCTCCCTTAACCAGAAGATCTTTTAAGAAGTTGAAGTTATACTTTCTTCTCTCAACAAATGAAGGGAACTTATCGAGCTGAGCACAACCAATTGAAGCCTGAAGGTCTGTAGCCTTAAGGTTATATCCAAAGTGTGAATATACATACTTATGGTCATAACCAAGAGGAAGTTCTCCATACTGTTTATCAAAACGATGTCCGCAAAGATTATCGCAGCCTGAAGGACATACACAATCGCGTCCCCAATCACGGAAGGATCTTGCAATCTTGTTAAGAAGGGGATTATCTGTATAAACCGCACCACCTTCGCCCATCGTCATATGGTGCGGAGGATAGAAACTGCTTGTACCGATGTCACCAATTGTACCGGTAAACTTCTTTACTCCATTAATCTCATACTGACTGCCAAGAGCGTCACAGTTATCCTCTATGAGCCATAAATTATGTTTATCACAGAACTCCTTAACAGCCTTAAGATCAAAAGGATTGCCAAGAGTATGAGCTATCATTATAGCCTTTGTCTTATCTGAAAGTGCCTTTTCAAGCTCATTAACATCGATATTGTAACCAGGGATAGTAACGTCCACAAACACCGGAACAGCACCATACTGAATAATAGGTGTAACAGTAGTGGGAAAACCAGCCGCAACAGTTATAACCTCATCACCTCTATTAACTCTTCTGTCTCCCAGAAGAGGAGAAGTAAGCGTCATAAATGCCACAAGGTTTGCAGATGAACCGGAATTAACCAATGAGCAGAACTTTACTCCAAGATACTTTGCAAGCTTTGCCTCAAACTCATCTGTGTATCTTCCGGATGTAAGCCAAAATTCAAGCGCACTATCCACAAGATTTACCATTTCCTTTTCATCATAAACACGTGACGCGTAAGAAATGCGATCACCCTCATGAAACTCTTTGTTCTGATTATGGTAGTTCTTAGCATAATCTGCTACCAAATCAAGTATTTGTTTCTTAGCTTCTTCCTGTGTTGACATTAAAATCTCCTTATCAAAATAAATCTCAAATATTACTTTACCAGAACTTCTTTATAACATATTTGCTTTTAAAAGTCACTCATGGGATTCTGTTCATACTCTGCAATACTCATAAGTGCCATATCCCTATTTGAATGTATAGCTACATCCTCATGAACCGGCCAAGTGATACCAATAGCATGCTCATCAAATCTTATTCCTGTATCAGTTGCTGCATCATATGCACCATCGCACTGATACATCATGATTGTGCCATCCTCAAGAGATGCAAAACCATGACCAAATCCCCTCGGAACATACACAGCCTTATGATTCTCAGCACTCAATTCCACCGCTTCCCATTTCTTGTATGTCGGACTACCAATCCTAAGATCCACTATTACATCCCATGCTCTTCCGGCGACTACCGTTACCAGCTTAGCCTGCGGATTATGTGTCTGAAAATGTAATCCTCTTATTACATTCTTAGCAGAAGTTGAGACAAATGTTTCATTTAATAAAAACTCAATTCCTGCCTCCTCATAAATATCTTTCTCAAAAGTCTTGGTAAACCCTCCGCGAAGATCTCCCACAGAAAAAGCTTCAATACAAAAAGCTCCTTCCAAGCTCATGGGAACAAATTTAAAACCACTCATAAATTGTCTGCCTCCTTAATCCAAGCAGCTGTATTCTTAATTCCCTCCGTAAAAGACACAGAAGGCACAAATCCCGTGTCATTTTTTATGGCATAGATATCAAACTCATCATATCCAAGTGATACTCCACCAAATGGAATATCTCCAAGCCCAATCTCTGCAGTAGGATCAACCGCATCTCTAAGCTCTATTAAAAACTCCTTCAGAGGCTTTGGTGAAAGGCTTCCGACGTAGTATGTACCATTATTCTTGCCTTTTTCTCCTATTGCCACAAACGCTTTCACAGCATCATCAATATAGATAAAATCATACATCTGTTCTCCAGGAGAAAATGCACAATGCTCTTTTCTTAACAGCTTTCTAATACTTGTATTAACAAGTCTGGGGCTTGTTTCACCCGGACCGTAAATATTTGAAATAACAGTCCTCATGTACTCAACATCTAAACTTGCTGCTATAGTTCTAGCCATATAATCGGCAGCTATTTTAGCGCTGGAATAAAGCGTATTGATTCCCGGACTATCCATAGTCTCCATCAGAGCCGATATCTCGTATTCCATAATGCTTGATGCAAAAATGAATCTCTTACAACTCATATCACTGCATGCACGCACGGTATCACAAGTGTATCTAACATTATTCACCTGCACTACATCATCACCTCTAAGCGGTCCTGCACTTCCAACCCAGGCAAGATGATAAAAGGCATCCACATCTCTATCTTCAACATAATCTGCCAAATTCCTAAAATCCGAAAGATCACAATACACAATCTTTAATCCCGGCAAATCCTTAATAGCAGTTATATTCTCTTCTTCGTTCCTGATAATAGCTATTACTTCAATTCCCTGTGATGTAAGTTCTTCACATAACTTACTACCAATGAAACCATTTGCTCCTGTCACAATTACTTTACGTAAACTCAATTCTTATTCCTCCCACAACTTCCAGGGTGCTTTTCCTTCATCCCAAAGCTTTTCTATCTGCTGCTTTTCTCTAAGAGTATCCATACACTGCCAATATCCCTTGTGGACATATCCTGCAAGCTGTTTATCTCTAACAAGGCCTTCCAAAGGAGCCTTCTCGAAAGGAGTAGTATCCCCATCGATATAATCAAATATCTTCGGCTCCATAACCATAAATCCTATATTTATATAATCGCCATCTGACTGTGATTTCTCTCTGAAAGAATCAATTATTCCATCATTTCCAAGTTCAACGACACCCTTATTCTGTCCAAAATTGTACATAGATATTGTGCCTATCTTACCCTGTTTTTTATGGAATTCCAAAAGCTTATTGATATCAACATCACCTACAGCATCTCCATATGTGAGCATAAAAGGCTCATCACCGACAAAACTCTTTATACGTTTTATGCGTCCACCGGTCTGAGTGTTAAGTCCTGTATCAACTACAGTAATTTTCCAATCTTCTGTTCTTCTTTTATGAACAATTATATCTGACTTGCCATCTGTATAGTCAAATGTAATATCTGATGTATGAAGGAAATAATCAGCAAACCATTCCTTTATGACGTGCTGCTTATATCCTGCACATATGATAAATTCATTAAAACCAAATGAACTGTATATTTTCATAATATGCCAAAGCATCGGCTTTCCGCCAATTTCAATCATCGGCTTAGGCTTAAACTCAGACTCTTCTGCAATTCTTGTTCCAAAACCACCTGCTAAAATAACTACTTTCATAAAAAAAATCCCTCTCTGTAATTTCTTAATTGAGTGTCATACAAACCAATACTTATCTGCTCTTCATTCGCATATATAGATATCTTGCAACATTTCTACCGGTCAACATACCTTTATGCACAACTTCGTCAAAAATATTTATATCTATCAGTCCGCTTTCTTTCAGATTCTTTATCATCTGATCATCATCATTCATAATCTTTGAGAGCTTGGTTCGTGCAGTTACATTATTCATAGAAATCCTGTACTTTGTAAGAGGCTCATAAATATATGCCACCTTTCCAAATACAGCAAGACGCACCCAAAATTCCCAGTCTGTCACATAATACAGATTTGTAGAAAATTCTCCGGCCTTTTCAAGCAAAGATCTCTTAAACATAATATTCGAGGGCTCTCCAAAAATATTTCCTCTATGAAGCGACTTTTTGGCATACCTTCTTCCATCAAGGACAACATTTCTCCAAAACCTGTTTCTTCTCATTACTAGCTCGTCATTCTCGTTTATTATATCTGTAGAGCTAGTTACCAGAACAATATCCTTTTTAGATTCAACAGCCTTCATCTTCTTTTCTACACAACTTCGCCTAAGCTTATCATCAGCACAAAGAAAATGTATGTATTCTCCCTTGGCTTTCTTCAAGCACTCGTTCCAGTTACCAGCCATACCAAGATTTGTCTCATTCTCGTACAGTACTATCCTATCATCATTAATTCCCTTAACAATATCTACTGTCTTATCTGTGGAATGGTTGTCAATAACTACTATCTCGATATCCTGATAAGTCTGATTTAGCGCAGACTGTATTGTATCCCTTATAGTATCTTCGCCATTAAAAACAGGAATACATATCGAAACCTTACTCATCTGCTTCTCCGTTCTGCCTCTCATCACCAATATATTTCTCAACGATATATCTTGGTCTATGCTTAGTCTCTAAATATATCTTACCAACATATTCCCCAATAACACCCAGTGAGATCATTACGAGGCCACCAATTGCCCAAACTGAAACAACGGTTGTTGTCCATCCGGGAATAGTTTTTCCTAAAAAATTGCCAATAATACAATACACCAAAACTACAATACTTACAAAAAATATAATAAAACCGGTCATCGATATCATCTTTATCGGTTTTGTACTTAACGATGTAATTCCCTCCATAGCAAAATGGAGCATTTTCTTCAATGGATATTTACTCTCACCGGCAAATCTCTCCGCACGGTCATAATAAACTTTGTCTGTCTTGTACCCAACCAATGGAACAAGTCCTCTTAAAAACAAATTCACTTCTTTAAACTCTGCAAGTGCGTCCAAAGCACGCTTACTCATCAGTCTATAGTCTGCATGATTATATTCTATATCCGCGCCAAACAAGCTCATCATCTTATAAAAGCTCTGTGCAGTAAACCTCTTAAAAAAAGTATCTGTTTTTCTCTCTGCACGAACTCCATACACGATGTCTGCACCTTGTTCATATTTTTCAAGCATCTCATCTATGGCATCTATATCATCCTGAAGATCTACATCCATGGAAATCACAGCATCGCCTATCTGACGAGCAATCATAAGCCCTGCCAAAAGAGCATTCTGATGTCCCATGTTTTTCGAAAGACAAAGTCCTTGAAATAATGGATTCTCATTATGTAGCGCAGCGATAATATCCCAAGTAGAATCCTTGGAACCATCATTAACAAAAAGTATTCTGCTATCCCCTGAAATTTTTTCAGTTCTACAAAGAAATTCCATCTTTTCCTTTAATCGTTTTGCTGTCTCCGGAAGAACCTCTTCCTCGTTATAACACGGTAGTACACACACTAATCTATCCATCATAACCCCACTTTAATAATCCTATTGACTTGAAAGGATCTCACTTACATCTTTCCATACAATTTTTACATCTGCCGGAATATTATAATACTCTTTCATCCAAACGTCAGTATTCTCAAATCCCTCATCACACGACATCATACCTCGTCCCAGTTGATTATCATAATTCAACAAATATATCTCATCTGAATTACCATTATAGTTCCTCAGAATACTCCTATTCATCGAATCCGCAAAAAAGTTTTTCTCATACTTATAATACACACTGGCCATGTTTCGTAATCCCACAATAAGCGCAATTGTCACAACGCAGAAAAGTACCTGTTTTACTACCTTGGTATTCCTTATTAAAATTTGAAATAAGAGATTAATAAAAAGCACTGACAAAAAAACATACGGGATGCATTGTCTAAGCGAAAATGTAGGCGCTATCAGCAAGCAATATACCGAAGATATAGCTGCCATCATAATCGGTATAAACTCAGGAATTTTATAAATTAAGAAAACTTCTACGATAACGACGCACAGCACAACATGGAATACGAAAAAAGATGACAAAACTATTTTTTTATCTATCACAATATTCGTAAATGCTTCAATTATCTTTACTACCACGCAAGGTGCCATGAGAAATAATTCGATAGCCCATGCTACAACATTCATTTTATTAACCAGAGAAAAAAGTGCCACCATTCCAAAAATAGCTAGCAGTAAATTAAACCAAAGCATATCTCCATGGTTTAATAACTTTAGCAATAAATCAAAACTGTGCCCGATTCTTTCCACAAAAGGCAACTCCACATATTCAGTATTCGTACCCATACGCGCAAAATTGCCCGGAGCTAATATCATCAATGCTAGCAGCAGCAGAGAAGAGACTATAATAAATATATTTCCTTTCCACTTGGTTCCCCAAATAAGGTCCACACCTGCTCTAAACAACACCCATACGAAAAAACCTCCTCCAAGCTGTTCTTGAGATAGTATCGTCAACGGTAAAAATATTATCAGCATCCACCAATCCTTAAAGGTAATCGTATCTCCACTCTGCACTTTTCTTATAAGTAATTCATAAAAATATACAGAGCAAACGAACGGAAGTAAGGGCCACACATAAAGCACCGAAGCAGATGCCCAATAATACCCATTTGATAATGTATCACCCTTTATAAGCCCATATCCTGCGATAAAAACCAAGGCTGCCAGAATTTTATTTGTCTCTTTATAATATAGTTTTAACAGCTTAACAGAAACTATATAGGTAAGAATAATAATAACAGCCTGTACTAACATAAACAGATGCGGGCCATTCTTTTGGAGCGGAATCAGCATAAGCGCATAAATAACCCTTCCACTCCAGTTTTTATAAATAAATGCAGCCCATTGCAAAATATCTTTTACACTATAGTTTGTACCTTCAATATTACTTGAATCATATGCATAACTTAGAGAAGAATTACCAAAATCATCAAAATACATTCCTACCAAATGATGCTGCATAATCAAATAAAAAAGGAACAAACTAAAAATGACAATAACACAAGCATTATCACAAATATATTTCTTTACCTTATTTACACATCTCTTATCATCTAATTTCATATCATAATACTCCAACCCTTTAGAGACAAATATATCACATACAACCATTAGAATTTAACATATATAAACGGATTATACGAAAGCCCGGCTAGATAAATAATGCTTATTCCAAACAAAATCAAATAGCCTCCATACGCAATTACCTTAGGAATCCTGCATCCCATAATCTTTTTATATACAGGACATGAAAAAGTAAGTGCTATTATAACCATAACGTAATACCATGAATTAAGTTTCAATATAACAGGTTCTACTGCAAAATTTTCAAAGTTGAATGAAAACATATTTTTAATGTAGTTAATAGCAATGCCTATATTATCTGCTCTGAAAAACACCCATCCAATAATAACCACTATTAGCGAGTAAACATGTCCTATTACGCATGGTACTTTCTTCAGTAACTTGCCAAATCCAAGTCTTTCTATGAACATGAAAAAACCATGGTACAAGCCCCATATAATAAATTGCCATGCCGATCCATGCCATATTCCGGTTAATAAAAAAATAACCCATAAATTGAGATATGTTCTTGCTTTTCCTTTTCTATTGCCGCCAAGAGGAATATACACATAATCTCTAAACCATGTAGAAAGTGATATATGCCATCTTCTCCAAAACTCCTGGATACTTGATGAAATATAAGGATAATTGAAATTCTCATTAAAGTGGAAACCGAATATCAATCCAAGTCCAATTGCCATATCTGAATATCCGGAAAAATCATAATAAATCTGTAAAGTATATGATACAGCCCCAAGCCAGGCATATGCCGAATTAAAAATTCCCGGCAATCCAAACACTGCATCAGCCATTTCTCCCATAGCACTTGCCAAAAATACTTTTTTGGCAAAACCTATTATAAATCTTTTTACACCCTCTTCAGCCATTTCCAGTGTTGTGCTTCTATTTTCAATTTCTATATTTACATCACTATACCTAACAATAGGCCCAGCCATCATTCGAGGAAACATCATTACATACAATGCAAATCTAAAAATATTCTTTTGGGGAATAACCTGCCCCCTATATACATCAATAACATATGACATTATCTGAAAGGTAAAAAACGATATTCCTATCGGAAGTGCAATTGAGGGTAAACCAAACGAGAACTCATTTCCGCTCGTCTTCGTTATCATGCCTTCTATACTGGATGCTAAAAAATTCAAGTATTTAAAAAATACAAGATTCAGCAAATCCAAAACAAGTGCAATCAAAAACCAAACTCTCTTTTTCCCTAATTGTTTCGAGCCTTCACAATCACCTATCATCAAACCACAAAAGTAATTAACAGCAATCAGAAGAATAAGGAGAAAAAGATATCCAAATCCTCCCCATGAATAAAACACTATTGATGATACAAGTACTATGCCATTCTTTAAACTAATATTATCTTTCCTCTCTGCAAAAAAATACAGTATTAGAGTGATTGGCAAAAAATAAAAAATAAACGTTATAGACGAGAAGACCATATAATTATTTCCTCAAATACAATCTCAATATTTTGATATTTCTTTCCCACAGTTAATTAGCTTGTTCTATTTTTTAATAACTGCTGATTATCCAACAAGTAATCAATGAATCCCCAACTCATATTGGGTGTAGCAGCCTCATTTACTTCCAAAATCAAAATATCTGCCTGACCTAAATACTCTCCCATACTCTCGAATTCCTCATACGAATCAAACGCAGAGAAATTCATCGTCTTAGAATAATTATCTACAAAGCAGTAATTATTTTCAAAGTGTGCAGCTGTATCCCAAGCTCCCGCATTTCCAATTGCTCTCAGGCTCTGTCCCATAAAGCTGCCGCCACGTAAAAACACTTTGGGACAATCACTTTCACTTTCTAATGTAATCCTTGAGTCATAGTAAATATCATTATTGGGTTTAGCAAACAAATTCAAGCTATTATATAAATCCGCATCCGGATGATCCGGTTTTTTAGTCTCTTTTCTACTTATTTCTTGCGAGAAATTACCAAGGCAATATCTACTATTTAATGATATATATTTTGCAAACTCAATCGCGCACTTATTCCCCCAAGGATGTGACCAATGTATTCCAGTCGAATAAAAAACAGGGGCCTCTATCTCATTTTTATGCTCTTCAATATAAGCATGTGAATCGAAATACTTTAAATTTCTTTCCTGAATATGCCTAATAAACTTTTGATAATTTGTCTCTTCGTCATTACCAAGTTCAAAATACTTGCGCGGAATCATATCTTTACAAAAATAGGCCTTGCTAGGAGTTACAAAAACAAACAACTCTTTTCCATTCTCTTCACATATATTCTGAATCTCTTCTAGTTTGTCCATTAACTCATCAAAATACTCATCTCCGGCAGGTTGATATATATTTAACTCTTTATATATATACTCCGGTTCAAACAAAAATCTGTTGCTGCCTATGACAACATTTTTATTAGGAGAAATGCCAAATCCAGAGTACAACAATTGAGAACGCAATTTTATTAGTAAACTGCGTCCTCCAAAATTGTTCTCTATATATGTATTCAAATTAGTCTGTGTTTCGCCATTCAGTATTTCTGAAATAGTCCCACCGCTAAAACTCGATGTACCTGTAACCCCATTTAGCTTAACAAATCTGTCTGTAATACGACCGTATAACGAGAATAAAAGTATCATTATAAATAGGGCAACAAATAATCTCCCTCTTTTCATTTCAAGTCTCACTTTCATAAATCACTCCGGAATCATTCAAATTTCTTAATATTTCCCAAAAAGATTCCGATTGTAGTAAATAATAAAAAACACATATTGGGCCAATACTGCATATCTACAAAAGCGCTTGCAAACATGACATAAACCACCAATACAGCCTCTTTCCAAATATCTTTATGCCTATATTTCCATATAGTAATCAGTGCCTTGATAAACGTACCTAAATATAGCACAAAAGCTGCTATTCCATAATCATAAAGCAGCGATACAAAGGTATTCTCCACAGGACCTATCTGAGTAGCAAATTCAGCAAATGGCTCCGCATAATCTATCAACCTGTAATACCCTTGCATGCATCCCCGTCCAAATAGTATATCACACATGTTTCCGTCAGGAACAAAACTCAGAACAGACTGTAATGCAAATAGTCTATAAGCTGAACTTACATCATTACTAGTTACATCAACCACTCTCTGAGCAACTCCCAACATAAGTAAATAGACTGTATTATGTAAAACAACCAATGCTATGATTATCATAGTGCCTGCAAATGCAGCTATAATCTTTGCCTTCTTTGGATTACCCTTAATTACCTTCGCTATTTCTTGTCTTCGTAAAAATAGCACTACCACAAGTATAACCAATAGCTCAACTAACGTCATCCTGTTACCGGTAAGAATGACCATCATAAACGAAACACCAAAAGCCAGTAATTTTGCCCTGCCTTCGTCTATAAAAAGCACTGCTAGTAAAAGCATATATATTACAGCATCACCCTCCAAGATGGCATTCATATACGCAAATGAAACCCTCTGTCCCGGCACATAAGATATCACTCCATTAACAACTGCACACATTTCAAAAAAGAGTAATACCCAAAATAGTATCTTTCTGGAATCGCATAATATTTCCTGCCCTTTGTTCACCAGAGTATATCCCAGAAATACCATAAAATATATAGCGAAGGGTATTCTGTTTGCCTTAAAGTACAATTGATCTGTATTTATGCTGAAATACACAGTATAAGCAATTGTTATTATGGCATATACATAGGAATGTTTATTAAACTCAATAAAATCATCTTTGATATCTTTAGGTCCGGCAATTACCATAAAGAGTATCCCCAAAACAATAAAAAACATTCCATCTCTGGATATATCTATAGCAGACAAAAATATTGCCAGAAAACTCCCTAATGCCAAATACATCTTCCATATTATTTTTTGGTTTTCTTTTATTTCATATATTTTACTCACTCGCAGAATTCTCCAGTATACCAAACCCCTATCCGTATAGCATTATCAGGAAAAAAAACATAATTATTGTGCTTCTAGTTCTACTGATATTATAGTGGTCCTCAACCATATCTTTCTTCATGAAAAAGCATCAATATAGTACTTGGAATATTTACCGGTCTCTTCATTTACATAATCATATCCTAATTCTTCAGCCAATGTTTTCTTATCAGAAAAAGCATTTGTACCCAACCCAAGCTTATCATCCGGAATAGTGTACCCCATAGCACTAAGAATAGATGGAAACAAATCCATTGTTAGTAATTCTCTATTATATCTATTAACATTATTTACATTACATTTCCCATTGATAAAGCAATTGTATACCGTTCTATCATAATAGATTAAATCGCCGACTAAGGACGTATCCATTCTGGGATGATCTCCCTGAATCACAATAACAGTATTATCATACCAAGGCTGCTCTTCACACCATAAAATAAAATCATATATCTGATTATCCGCACATTTTACAACATTAGCGAGTTGCTCTGAATATTCATTGCCACACAAGTCACACACCCACCCATCAACATGATGAGTATCTACTGTCAGCATTGTAAGATTAAAGGGCTTGTCAAGCGCAGACATCCTTGTCAGTTCATCCTTTGCTATCTTATAAAGATTTTTATCTTCCAATCCCCACCAAACAAACTCATCCTCTGAAACATATCCTTTATTAACAGCCTCGTACCAATCAAAAATCTCAAACCCTCCATGCTGCTCATAAAAAGCCCGTCTTCCACCAAAAGTAGCATCTGACCCACACAAAAACTCCTGATAATATCCTTTACTTTCAAGAATATCACCAAGACTAACAACGCCTGCAGCAAACGCTTCTCTATTACCAAAATCCTCATTTCCCTCTATTGGAAAACAAAATGGAAGTCCTGTCTCAGATGCAAACAAAGCAACCGCGGTCCATCCGGTTCCTGTACTACAATGGAACCCACCTAGTTTATCATCATTAGAAAATGAAATATTTTCATTGGCAAGTTTAGTTAAATTAGGAATGTAATTAACAGATTTTTGTTTACCTCCAACTTCTTCTGAAGCATAGGTCGTTTCCATACTCTCTACATAAATATGAATTAGATTCATTCTTTTATCAGATATTATTTCCGTTTCATCGGGAGCTACATAATAATCCTCATAAATATGAGTTTCATGTTTCTTAGCTTCCAAAAACTCTGAAACCTGAAGTACACCATCTGCCTTCCCTAACACAAACAAGGCATATAAAAATGATGCAACAAACGCACTGGTCAGAACCCCCCACTCTATAACCGTAACAATTGTCCGCCTGACCTCATTTTGCTCATCACCCATGATCTGTTTACGAAGAAATTGCTTGTATATGTACAGAACAACGGCAATAAATATCACAATTAGAATTGCGGGCATAGCAGATAACACCGCATTTTGTAAAAAATGTGTATCCGCACCTTTAAGTGGTGATTTAATTGTATATATAATTTCTCTGAAGGTAACACCAAATGTCTCTTTATACCAAGATAATAATCCATCTCCTACGAAACCTATCAACAAAAGCGTGACAAATATATGGTAAATCAAAATCCATATTATTCTTTTAACAATCTTTATTATTCTACACATAAAATTCTAGGATCTCTTTCAGTGGATTCTGTCGTCCAAGCTTATTCTTGCCATGATATCAGCCCTCCCGCTCTGCATTGGTCTTAAGAGCCACATTCTTCCTGGCATAAATCAACACTCCAACATATAATTAGTCAACTTCAAAATTGTATCGTGTTCTTTCAATTACAATCGGATGCTGCATAGTTCTTATATTGATGTTTGAAATATATTCTCCTAGCATTCCCAAAAAGACAAGAATTATTCCGCCTATAAAGTATACTCCAAATAAAATCGCAGCATTTCCAATAGGATATTCTATACACCCACTGATTTTAAGGATTATAGTAATAATAGCTATGACAAAACTCGCAAATGATGCCAATACTCCAAGAACAGTAGCTACCCTCATCAACGCCTTTGAATACGAAGTGATTCCAAGCATCGCCAAGTCATACAATCCCCAAAATCTAAACGCTGACTTCCCATGTTCTCGCTTCTTTTGTGTGTAGAAAACCCGTTGTGGCTCTGGTGCTAATTCAGCAACAATTCCACGTAAATAAGGCATTGGATCATTTAAGCTTTTAAATGTATCCAATACACTCTTATCATATAAACCAAATCCCGTAAATTGTTCGATATGTCCAACGCTAGTTATTTTTTTCATTATTTTGTAATATAGCTTCCTAAAAGCATAAACCACTTTGCTTTCTTTGCTTTTATTCTTAATACCCACAACCACATTACTGCCTTTTTCCCATTCTTTCACAAAATCAACAATTAGTTCTGGCGGATCTTGTAAATCTGCAAACAGTAAGATTCCACAATCACCATCAGCCTGGGTCAGCCCATAGAAAGTAGATTTTGAAAAACCAAAATTTTTTACATAAAAAATATATTGAACTCGCTTATCATTATTCGCCATTTCCCTGACAATTTGTTGTGTATTGTCTGTAGAACAATTATCACAAAACTGCAGATGAAAATCATAATTGGTAAGTTGCTCATCAAATATTTTTTTAATCCTATCGTACACTAACTGCACGTTATCTTCTTCATTATAAGTTGGTACTACTATACTAATAATTTTCATGCACTACTCCCATCTGCAATCTTCAACTTCATTCACGATTCGAGTGTAACTTTCTACATGAAGGTAGCGTGATAACATCATTTGCTTTTCTCATAAAAATAATGAAAAAGCAGAACATTCCTGCCTGTGATATGGTGTGTAAAATAGAAATCCATTTCACGCCTTCTCCAATAGCATTCATCTTATCGCCTATAAGTGTAAACAGTGGAGTCAGACCCACAAAGCGTAATGAAGCTGTTATATCTCCTTCTCGAGCAAACATATAGGCAGAAGCCATAATAACTCCCAAAAAAGCACAAATAAAAGATTGAAATAAATCTTCTGAATCAGCATACAATAATACAAACGCACCAGTAGTCAAAATATAGAATGCAGGAGTTGGCAAAATAGAGAAAGAAAATGCACATACTATAGCTGCCATTACATAAATAACATTTCTTATGATATTTTCATTCTTAATTGACATTCGATATGAATAAACTCCCAAAACAAAACATAGAACAAGCATAAAAATCGATAAGTACAGGTAGACAGCATTATCTATATATGTTATTGTAGTCCACCATGCTCGCTGTGCTTGCGGTAATTTATGGAAAGCCCTTGCTATAGGCGTATCCAAAACTTTGGGAATTACATACATTTCGCCATACAATATAATAAATAAAAGTATGAATAGAATATTATTTTTCCTTTGCTTCACTTCTTTTAACGCAAAGAGGATAAAAGCAACTAAAATAGTTGGTATGAAAAAAAGCATCGTATCCTTTGTTGCTAATCCAAAGGCAAGAAGTATTGCAGCCATAACTTTATTATCTTTTCGGAACATAAGCAAAACTGCTAGTGTTATCAAATACGCCGGTAAGATATCAAATTGAATAAACCATATTGCAACATAAAATGAGAGTGGATTAAAAACAGAAAAGTAATAGACTCGTTTTACCTTGCCTTTATCCAATAAATCACTATCAATTAAAAAACTAATTATTGATAGAACTAGCAAATTGCAAAGAATCATATTAAATGTCTTGTATTCAATAACCTGAATCCAGTGATATCCTGCTGACGGATTGTACCACTGTAATAATGGGTAAAAAAGCCTTGACCATAAATTATATCCCGCAAGCATAGCACCATTATATTGCCACATGAATAGTTCTACTCCTTTATCCTTATTTAACGCAGCAAATAACTGATAAATATCAATTCCTTTTTCATGAAGTATTATTGTTTCTGAAATAACCGTTAAATCGCATCCAATATATAGCACTAAACTTAGCGCAGCCACTAAAAATGAAACTATAACAGGCTTTTTGCCCAAGTACCTATATGCACTATTTGAAAACGTAAAAATACCAGTATACTTTCCGTTATTATCAATAACTTCCCTTGATGCTAATAAAAACACAGCAATCAGTACAATTGACAGCTGAATAAAAACAAAATATCTTAATGGCAGAAAATCCCTCACCGGAATACAATATGTATTAGCATAAAACATGTTACTCGTATATTCTGATATTGGAATACAGTCACTTTCTATTCCATTAATTCTACATAAAATATCATTGTCTTCGCCTATTTCAATAGCTACTTCATATTTATTACCCGCATAATCTAATGAATATTTATATAGTCCGCTTTCATCTGGTGCTACAATTTCCTTACCAAGATTATATCTATAAAATGCAACTGTCCCATTCGCAGATAGTTCTTCCATATCAAAAAAAAGTTGTAATCGAGGAATAACTATACCAGAAAAAAAGTATGCCAAATAAACCGCCAGCAGAACACTTGCAATCCTAATAATATTCTTCTTCATTTCTATTATTTCCCTCATTATAGTTTTTAACCCAACAAAATCTTACAGATTTCTTAATGCATTCCTTATCGGTGCAGGAATGTAACGTTTCGTCTTATTAACAAAATTTGCCACCGGTCTAAACAGCTTCATATATTCAAGAGCATTAAGATAGTCCTGCATAACAGTATAGTCCTCAAAATAGAACCTGCTCATCATGGCAAGTTTTTCCTGAAGATTATCCTCTTTAGGTTTTGAAAGTTCCATAACAGCATCATAAAATCTGTCAGATGAAGTTTCCCAATCTATCCAGTTATTTGCCGTATCTAAAGCACCTTTTTTCAAATTATTCAAGTACTCAGAATCTTCCTTTAATCTATTTAGATACTCTACAACCTTATCATCGTCATCACGGTGAACAACAAGTCCGTTAACTCCATTAACAATATACTCATCATGACCGGTAACATCGTATGTAATAGCTGTTCCCCCACAATGGAACATCTCAAGAGGAGGACCAAACATACCCTCTACATAGCTTAGCTTAACAATAACATCACACGATCTGTATATTTTTGCTGCCTCCCAGATAGGAACACGCGAAAACACCTTGTCCACACCCTTATACTTGGAAATCTCGCTTGATGTCATCAGCCATATTTCATCTGCTTTTGATTTCTGGCACAATTTAATCGTTTTGGGAACATTTTTGAAATCTACGTCTACCGGACCTTCTACCAACACGCGTAGCTTATTGGGATCTCTTTTTTCTATTACTTCACCATCAGGGAAATAAATATCCTTTCTGATACCATTATGAACCAATATTGGATGTTTCAGATAATTCTTTTCCAAATATTCTTTAATCCAAGTTGCCTCAGTAATTATCTCCATTGGCATCATATAGGTGGATTCAGCATATCTGCGGGTAGGTTTTTCTTTTTCTGGAGCAAATCTGGATTCTATAGACTGAACAAAATAAAGATACTGCTTACCCTTTACTTTGTATGCCTCTCCAACCATTGCCCACCATGTTGATATAACAACATCAAACTCTTCTTTTGAAGCTTCTTCTACAGTAATAAAGCGCAATTCTGAAGCTTTAGTATGCCAATATAATTCCTCTTTTGAGACTTTCTCTCTTGTAACGATAGTGACATCGACGCCTTTTTCTTTAGCACGTGTCGCATGTTCAAAAATCACATAGGTACCACCGCCCACAGTAGTAGAACCCAAAAAAATGGCCCATTTCATGGCTTATTCCTCACATATCCCTTCCTGTATCAATTGCATAGGCTTCTTTTCGTAAAACTTTCTATAAACAATAGCACCGTATAATTTGTTCAAACACCCCAATCCATTTGCATATAATGTAACAGGCGTCCAATACCCCGACTTCAAAAATGCTCCTGGTCTTCTTGCCAGTTTTTTCAAAGCAGACAATCTCTTGCCCATAGTAATCTCATTTCCGTCAAAAGTAGTATATTCAAACACACCAAAATTCTCATAGTGATACATCCTATTAAAAATAGTAATTTGCTCCTTACTTGGCTTAAAAATCAAATGAGCATGAATATCCGCCCATAATGCCTCCGAAACATCTAAATTACTAACTCTGCAAATATCATCTATCTTTTTGAACAGCACCATCATTTTTTCCTGTTCCGGCTTGATAATGCTATGATACAACTCTAATTCTTTTTCTTGTTCCTTTGTTACCGGCACAGCTTTTCCATTATCGTCTTCATACGAATGAGCACTTCCATGTGAGGCACCAAGCATAACCTCATAAATAGCTGTACTATCACTAAACACAAAGAAATACGGTGTAAACTTGTTCCAGTCCGTATAAAATAGTATTCCTTTTTTATAATTAAGCGGATCTATTATTCCATGACCATTTATACCAAGGTAGAAACCTGTTACCTTTATTTCTTCGCCTAAGAACTCAAAAATATTGTCCTGGATTGTCCCTTTCCAACCAACATCCACTATACAAAGACCATTTGAGTAGTCTACCCCGAATGAATCCAAATATTTGGTAAAATTGCTCTTTTGTTCTTTTCTTTTTTCCTCATATAACTTTCTGAAGAGGTTGCTCTTTCTTAATTTACGATATATATACTGATGCTTAAAATCTTCTAATCGAGTATAAATGTCAAAATCAATATCTTTCCCTATCTCACGTATTTCACTTTCTTCAAATCCTATACTAGATAAAAAATCATATAGTGAAATATTAAAATATTGCCGGAGAATAATATCGAAATCTTCTTCCTCTAATTTCTTTAAAGCCGGCATTGTTGTGGATCTTCTCGAAACAATCAAATAATGAGAGTTTACCTTGGAGGTAACATTATTCCTATTCTGGTACTCTTCAAACAACTCTTTTAGAAATTGTCCCTCTCTGGACAAAAAAAAGACATCCTGTATACAATTATCTACAAGGCGTTTATATAACTTTTCTATAAAGAAATGCAATGTGAAGGCCAACGATGAAAAACCATCATTTTTATATTTCACATACAAATCCCACAGACGTTGTTCTGTTTCATTCCTCTTCATACTCATTCCTTTCTATAATGCAGTGCTTTCCACCCATTTTCCAAAGCCATATAATAATCCGAATGCTCATTATCGCCTACATGGATTATAGAATCCCCACCAATAGCCTCTTCGCTCAACAATCTGTATAGTTTACCATCATATTTACTAACCCTATATTCATTGGAAACATATACACAATTTAACTGATCATAGCCATTTTTATTAAGCATCCCTTTTAAAAACAACGAAGACAGATACATATCAGATACAACAATTATCTTCTTGCCAATTTTTTGTAAGTCATTAACAATCTCTAACATATAAGGATTGCATTTACATACATTCAATTCTGTCTCTAACTCGATATTCAAAGTATTATTCTTATCTTGTATGTCAAGATACTTATAGACTTCATCAATATTTGGTTCTCTTCCAATGGTATTTCTTCTGGCAGTTTCCTCTGCTGCGATCCTCAATTCTTTAAATGATGTATTCCCAATCCTCTCACCCACCATATCAAATACATCAGACGGTGTATTTACTGCTCTTGTAATTAGCGTGTCAAAAATGTCAAAAGATATAATGTCATATCTTTTTAACTTATGTACAACTTTACTTTTGGGAATTTTATTGGTAAATGAGGAAATCAAAAATTTATCTTTTATCTTCCATATATATCTAGTACTCATCTCTTTATAAAACTCAAATAATCCTTTTGCTGTAATAATTCAGAATCAAAATATCCTTTATATTCCTCATAAATAGTTTCAGAATACTTGTTCAGTAGCCTCATATATTTTCTAAATTTAGTATAATCACCATGCTTATATGCATAGTCCGCAACTTCCTTACAAAGCATTATCTTTATGTCTTTTGATATTACTTTCCATTTTAATTCATCCTCATAGAGACCTATTCTACCTGCTTGAATTGCTTCACTTTTAGTAGCTGTCAAACTTTCTCCATGATTTCTATAATAGTATAACACTTTCGGAATAAATCCCATTTCAAAGTCTCTATATACGCGGAGCCAAAAATCATAATCTTCAACAAGAAATTTTTTAGTGTTATAGCCATGAAGCTTCTTATGCACATAATTCCTGTACATAAAACAAGCTCCGATGCAATTACTCAGTGGCAATTCCGTCAAATCACCATTAATATAATTTGCATCTCCATTTGTTACACCATTCTCATCAATATACTCTATTTTAGAAAAAACAAAATCATATTTTGGATGTGCAACAAAAAAGGATACCATTTCATCAAACGCATTCTCTAAAAAAATATTGTCATCAGATGTCCAGGTAAATAAATCTCCTGTTGCAAAAGAAAAACCTTTGTTTAAAGATCTAGGTAATCTTAAGTTCTTCTTATTATCCACAAAAACTATTCGGGCATCTTTCTTTGCCATTTCATCAATTATACTTGGGGTAGAATCAGTAGATTTATCATTAACAACTATCAACTCAAAATTCTTATACGATTGATTAAGAACACTTTCTATTGATTGTCGTAGATACCTTTCTCCATTATATACCGGAAGAACAACTGATATCTTAGGATGCTCTCCCAACGTTTGCCTTATCATATACTTATAACCTCATACAACATATCTGCGTATATTATTTATTATTCTCTGCTTGCCTAGTAGCGACAACTCCTTATTAAAGATTCTATTATTTTCTCACTGGCATGCCCATCACCATAAGGATTTACAGCCTTTGCCATCTGTTCATATTTATCCTTATCTTCCAACAACGCCTTGCCTTCAGAATAAATTGTCTCTTCATCAACTCCCACGACCTTAACTGTGCCCGCCTCTACAGCTTCCGGTCTCTCTGTCTCTGTCCTAAGAACAAGCACCGGCTTGCCAAAATGTGGAGCTTCTTCCTGTAATCCACCCGAATCTGTCATAACCATATAACTGCGCGCTAAAAGATTATGCATATCAAGAACATCAATAGGATCTATCAGCTTCACGTTATCTATTTCCGACAGTATATCAAATACTGTTTCTCTTACAGCCGGATTAAGATGAACAGGATAAACAAATATACAATCCAGATACTCAGTAGCCAATCTTTTTATTGCCTGGCATATATTAGTAAGCGGCTGTCCCAGATTTTCTCTTCTATGTGCCGTAACCGCAATAACCTTATGCAATCTATAATTTATTGAATCTAATGCCACGTCCGTAAAAGCATAATCATCCTTAACAGTATATTGAAAAGCATCTATTACTGTATTTCCTGTCACAAACACATTATCAGTTATGCCTTCTCTTAGAAGATTATCTGCATTCATCTTGGTTGGAGCATAGTAATATGTACTAATTCTATCCGTAAGAAGCCTATTCATTTCCTCCGGAAAAGGAGAGTAAATATCTCCTGTACGAAGTCCAGCCTCAACATGTCCCACAGGAATCTGCTGATAAAATGCAGCAAGAGCTGCTGCATATGATGTAGTTGTATCTCCATGCACCAGCACAATATCAGGCTTTTCTTTCTTCAAAATCGGCTCTATTTTCTCCAAAATAGACGTCGTAATTGTGGTAAGCGTCTGTCTATCCTTCATTATCTCAAGATTATAGTCCTCTTTTACTCCAAAAGCCGCCATAACCTGATACAGCATCTCTTTATGTTGCCCGGTAAGACATACTACACATTCAATTTCAGTTTGTTCCTTTAATTTCAAAACCAAAGGGCACATCTTTATTGCCTCTGGCCTAGTTCCAAATACTGTTATAATTTTCACCATTCAATTTTCCAGTCATTAATAGTCTTCTGATTTTTCTTCATCAATTTCTATGGACACGATGCCTTTTTTTATCGCAAATGAAGCAAGTTTCTGTCTAGTAGATTCATGTACCAATGATACCTCGAAGTCGTCTCCTAGCAGCAAGTTCAATGCTTGATTATAGTTTTCCTTTTCTTCATCTGTCATTGGTCTCGAATTATAAGCGCTTACCGTGATTCTCCCACTCAATTCATGATAATCATACTTTAGTCTTTTTTTCATAACTGGTCTCCGTAAATTGATTTACACGTAAAGATTTAACAATTAAACTCATGTAATATATGGCTCTATATGACATTTCCATATATCTACGACTACATCCTTTGCATGCATATTTTTATTTGTAGCTAAAAATGACAATGTTGCATTCAGGATCAATTCGTTATTATCAGTTTCAACAAGGTACAAACCATTATATGATTTTCCACTATGATAAGCCATCGAATTACTAATACTATCAGATGTATATATTCCTAACATTCCAAAATTTGTACCTTGATCACAATACCCAACTTGTAACGCCTTCTTTTTATTTCCATAGCTATATATGGAGATAACAAAACTGTTGTCACTGCGCTTTTTTGTTTTTATCTTTACAATACCATCTTCTTTTGTATATTGATCGCATATTTGAGATAGTCCAGCTATAATATCTCGATAACTTGCACGAACAAATTCTTCCTTTTCCAAATCCGTGAAATGCTTAGGCAACCTCTTTTTCTCTATTCCATATTCCTCAAAGTAATCTTTGTCTTCCTCTTTAATTATCTCTGTATCTTTTTCCAGCCCTAATCTTTCCTTTACAAAATCCGTAACTCTTTCCATCCCTTTTAAAATACTGGGATTATTCCTATCCGTAACTACAGAAAGAAATTCTGCCATGGACTCAGCTATGTTTTTTGAAAACTTTAATTCATCTCCTAGTGGTCCTAGATTTTCTGCCCTTATCCCGTCTAGTTCATTCTCAAAACTTTCTGATTTCTCTTGCCAGAATTTTACATATTGAATATGATTCATCCGATTGTATATGTCATCTTCTAGAACAATTGGAAATATCTTATCATTATACTTTCTGTCTCGTATTGTTTCTAAAGCCTCATACATACAATTTCGTGATTTTAGATAATCACCAGAAATAATCGGCATGACAATGTCTACAGTTCCAGCCTGTTCCATGAATTCAGAAAAACTGTTCCATGGCCCCACATCTCGTTCGTCCCTTTCAGCGATTATGCCACACTCTGTCTGCAATGCTTTATCAATTAAGTCTGCAATAGCTTTATTCTTATGACAATATGAAAGAAATATACTCATCATTCTATTCCTGTTATATATAATATTTTCAAAACATTATCTTATTTATATTTGCTGTACCCATAATGTGTTTTTAAACCTTGTATCTCTATTTTCTGCAATTACTTTGCAACCTAATAGATTCACCTCTATACCGAGAGATTCTTTTTCATTTTTCTTAAGTAATTATATGTAGAAACTGGAACCATTCTATAAACCGTCTCCCAATCATTTTCTTTGAGTGCTTTTCTTACGTTTGAAGCACTAATAATATCATTCTCATCCAACCTTCTGGGAATTTCCACCAGTTCAACTCCCCATCTGGGCAGATACTGTCTCATCTGCTCATTATACTGATTTGTAATAATATCAAATGGCTCCTCACCAACAAACCTCTTCTTTATTCCATATTTGGGTGCTACTACTGTCGCAAATCTTTCAATATCCTTAAGCGCATCTATCTTTGTATCTTGCAGCTCTGCCTTCATAAAATACTCAGGAAAGGTCTCATCTGATATCACATCTCTCCCCCCTGAAATGACAGTAACATTTTTCATTTTGCCACATCCCAAATAAACCATCTTAAACCTATCCATAAATGAAAAGTCAGACTTATCCTCTTCTAACACAATCACATATAAATGATTCACTACCTTGCTAGCATATTCAACTAAGTATAGATGCCCTTTGGTAAATGGATTGGCATTCATTACTATAGCTCCATTATCACCTTCTTCTTTTGTAATCTCTTTTAAACAGGCTAGCATTTGTGTCTTGAATCTAAACCTCATATCACTATTATATATGCGCTTCCATCCCCCCAGGTCAATATGGGTGCGTTCCATCAACGAATACTGTCTTCTTCCCTCTTTAGAGTAGGTGTCGTTTGCTTTTTGAGCATCCCGAAACATTGTCAATGCAGCCTTACTATCTTCTGTTGTCTCTATTATATTAATAAGCTGCAGCATATAATCAGCCATTATCTTATTCCCAGCTGGACTGTAATGATGCATATTAATAAACAACAGATCATTTCTATATTTATTGAATTCAATAGCTAAGTCATGACAGTAAATACCATATTTTTCCAATTTTAAGAAAATAAACTCCTTATAGTAATCGATTATTTCATATGAATAATCTCTGAATTTATAGTTTTTATATAATTCAGTTATCAGTGCTTCTTCAGGTGACATGTTTAATATTTCAACAGTTGTAGGTAAATTTATATAAACTAAAAAAGCTCCGATACTATCACAATAGTTTTTGGCGCTCTTAATATGCATAATATATTGTCGTTGCCGATCTAATGCTTGTTCTCTATACTCATAGCAACCAGTGCATATAAAAACGATATCTCCTGCTTTAATCCCCGCTTTCTTAATCTGATACTCCATACGATCTATTTCTCTGCCAGGAATACCATAGTTTATTACATTGTATGCAATTCCTTTTTCTTTGAATCTTTTCTGTAGGATATTGGTAAACAAATCATCATCCGCAAGCATAAAACCGCTCACTCGACTATCTCCAAAAACGTGAACAATATGTTCAGCCTTATCGTACATATTCTTTGTTATACGCCTACCATCTTTTTGATTAATATATTCCCCGCTATAATTCCACAAACAAATCTGACCATTTTCATCAACTCTTCTACTCGCTGGAGCCAAAGACAATTCTTGTAAGTATTCTTGTAAATCCTCTAAATTAATTCGTGGATATGCATATTTCATATATGGAGGATTAGATGAAACAAACTTCACATCATCTATAACATACGTAATGTTATCATATGTGTACGTTCCGTTGTCATTTATAGTTTCCAAATTAAAAACATCAATATCTATATTATCTCTATACTGGTCTTTCGTGCCTTGATCCAATCCACAATATAGTATAACTGCTGATTTAGGCATATTTTCAAACTCAACTTCAATAATATTCAGCCCATTAATACCATATAAACCTTTATCACACACATAGTATGACTGTCTATCCAAGAAGTTCCAATCTAAAAATAATTGTATATAAAAGCGCTCTCCTAATAAAACAACTTCTTTATCATAATTACATTTTAATTCTTCTAATGTCATGACATAATCGTCTCCCTAAAACACATTGCGGAAAACAAAAAGCTTTTAACTTCGTACATCCTGGTTATAGCTTACCAAAAGCAATCATTGTCTTTTTATATTCCTCTGGTAAGCCTATATCAAAACTTTTTCCCTTAGGAATATATCCAACCAAGCCATATTTTTCTCTGACCGAATCTAATACTGCGGTTAACCCGAATTCTGTTCCTTCAGTAGGTTTTCCATATTTAATCAGTCTGTCTAGTTCCTCAAACAGACAAGGTGTAAGAACATATTGTCCGAAAGTCGCATAATATTTCTTTTCCTTTTTCCTATTCTCCACTCCTAAATATTCTTTCGCAAAATCATCTGTTGGCTTTTCAACAAATCGTTGAACATCCATTACACTCTCATTTTCGTCATCCCAACATCCTGATAAAATCCCATAATGCGCAACTTCATCAAGTGAAACTTCATGAATACTTACCAAATCTTTTCCAAATTCTTTAAATGCATTAATTACTTGCTCACAACAATTCTGATTTATATCAGATTTGTAGAGAAAATCACCAAGCATCAAAAGAACCGGTTCATCACCTGCAAAGTTTTTGCACATCCAAACCGCATGTCCAAACCCCTTTCGCTCCTTTTGAACAACATAAGTTATTTTATGTTGCATCCTGGTCAATTCCCATTGCAATTCTTTTTTATCCTGAGGAAGTTTTTCATAGTTTTCTCTACTAACTGGCTCAAAGAATCTTTCAAATTCTGCTTTTTCATCATCGCCTATTACAAGACATATTTCTTCAATACCTGCCTCAATAAGCTGCTCTAACATAATCATAAGTGCAGGCTTAAGATTTCCATCTGTATCCAAAATAGGAAGAAAGCATTTCTTAATGCATTTAGTAGCAGGAAAAACCCTTGTTCCAAAACCCGCTAAAGGGATTATAGCTTTTTTCACTGTCTGTCCTGGTTTTAAGATTAACGAAAATGAGGGCATCCCCTTCTCTTTTTCAAGATATTTTTGAAGGGCTTTCATGGATTCTTCATTTTTAACCAGGAACTGTACTGACCCATCACCTTGAGATCCAACTCCTTTACCACCATAAATCCAATTATCTATTATGGGATCAGACAATATTTCATGTAAAACAGGAGCTTTTAACTCATCACATGCAGGCATAACTTTTCTATCAAAGTTCTCCTGCCATCTTTTCATTATTCTTCCCAACTCTTCAGGATCACCATTTTTGAGACATTCTTCTGCTTTTTTAACGAAACATCGATTATCTATGCCCAATGCTTCCTGTACACATGTTTCCCTCTCGCTCTCAGCAAATGGATAGCATTTATTCAAGTCTGATAGAATTTTAATCGTATCCTTAGAAGACATTAGATTAGCTATAACCCATCTAAATGTTGTTCCCACAGGAAGTACTTTTGAATTTATCTCAACGCCATCAAACTCCATAAGAACTGGCTTTATTCCATATGCACATGCTTGATCCAATCTGCCACATCTTGAAGGTGTCCTTTGTTCACCTCTAAAAGCAGCCTGCATCTCACCTTGTGTATTCATGCGAAGTTTATATAGTTTATTAAATGCACGAGCAATCAATACACAAATAGCCGCAGAAGATGACAATCCACTTCTTATGGGAAGATCCATTCGAGTAACGCACACTTCCACCCCTCCAACGCTATAATTATCGTTAATATAGGATGCAACTCCTGCTACATAAGAAAAAAAGCCACCTTTTTGAGCAATTTCAATGAGTTTTTCAGAATCCATCTCACATTCGAGGACTTCACCATTATATAGTTCCAAATCACTAGTAATAACGAACTTATTTGATCTATGAGCTCTTGCATATATCCCTTCCTGAATACCCGTAACTATCGCCATGCCCTTTTCAAGCTTAGAATTAGTGGTTCTATACATTCCAGCCCAATCAGTATGTTCACCAAACAAGCATAATCGTCCAGGAACAAACAAGCTTATCTCCTGCTCACTCATCTACTAAAATCCTTCCATAGTATTATTCCCAAAAACAACATTCTGTTTTACTCAGAGGTATTTTTTATACACTTAACTAACATCCTTGCTGCTACTTTTTTGTCTGTTTTAAACGCATACTTCCACCACTTATTACCCATTATCGTCTTATAATCATTCCAAGGTTTTACTCCATAATGAAGAATATATGGCTGCATTTCCAAAAATGCTTTATTCCTTTTATCATAATCACTTGGTCTACAATTAAATATTTGCGGAACATATTTTACTTCATCTTTAATCACAACGTTTAAGACAGATTGATCAGCATCAGCAGTACACTCATGTTCCATAATATGTTTCTTCACTCTGGAAACGAAATCATGCTTTCTTAAATAATCAAGATTTATTACCATCATGCCAGAGTTAAAGTACTTAGCTCCAAACTCAATATTATTTTGACGCCTAAATTGCTGCGCAAATTTGATCGTTGCTTTCGTCCGTTCTACATCATTATTTGCCAGGAGCATATAATCAAAATCTATAAAAGTGAATCCTTCAACTACTGCAGCTGCATACTCATCAAGGTCTTGACTATATAACTCCGACAATGATTTTGTTATAATCATATCTGAATCCAGATATATAACTCTATCTATTTTTTCATCTAATTTCACAGTACATAGTAATCTATTATACGCTGCCATAGTAAGGTGATGGGTGCTTTTAATTGCCTCTGAATATCTATCTGCACCTATAATTCCATAATCAGAATCTTCGATATTAATTATTTTTAAAAAATGTCCTCGCTGTTCAACATACTTTTTCATCCATTTTTTACAACGATCATTCACATTTCTAAGTAATGCATATACTTTTATATCGCCTTCATTAGTTGAAAACAATGACTCTAGCATAACTAATGTCTGAAATACATATGTTTCATCAGTAGATACCAATATATTCATAATTTAATCACCAAATGCTATACTGACACACTTAAAACTGAAAGTCAGTATATGTTTTTACAGTTTTCCTATGTTCTTCACAACGCTTCACGTATTCTGTCAAACTACTCCACGGGTTACAGTCATTATCATGTCTCCATGGATACGAGATCAACGACTGACATAATTTTGAACATGTTTTAGCAATTATAGCTGGCTTGAGAGTCCCCTCAAAGAAATTTCCATAGACTTTATCGTCGATACAGCTAGTTAATCTGCCATCATAATTGACTGTGAAAAAGTACTTTCCAGCATCGCACTTACATTTTCGTGGATCTCCTCGAAGAAGACTCCATTCTTCAGGCGATATAAATTGCAAAATAAACTTCATGTACTCATCGCGTCTTTCATAATTAGCATTATTAGCATAGGAGAAATCTCCTGCAATGTTGACAAATACACCTATCTGAGCAAATTTATCAATCAAATCCTGTACTGTCATCTTGTAATCATTTTTGAGTTTATTTAAATTATACTCACTAGCCACGAAGTTCATCATGCCTACCATATCAAGATCCTTAAGTTTCTTTATTTTTTCATATTGCTGTTCTAGCGTATGATACTGCATATGATAACTACAATTAAGTTTAAGTTTACTACTAGGGCATAACGTAGCTATCTTATCTGCAAAGAAAAGATTTGTATCAATACGACAACCCGGAAGAATATTGTCCATTGCTAGCCATTCTTTCAATACCTCGTATGTTCCATCAAGCATAAAGGGTTCTCCGCCCCACATATATATTTCTATCTTTTTATTACTGTAATTTTTCATAGCGTCAATCCACTCTTGAGGAGTATGATTATCAAACATAGTTTCTTTCGGCCTTTTTGAAACATCTCCTTCAAAGCAATATGAACAATTAAAATTACATCTCATTGTAGGAACAAATCTAAATAAATACTTTTCTTCTCTCATTATTAAATCTCCTTTTGTAAACTATTTCTTACCTCATCAAATAATTGTTTTGCCTGCTCTTCATATTCACATACACAATCACTAATTATTTGTGCATATTTCGCTTTTCTCGCTATAGCTAATTCTATTTTTCTTTCTAAACTGCTGTACTCATGAACACCTAACAACAAATCACTTATTCCTAGCTGCTCAGCTAATCGCTCTACTTTTGGACAGTAATTAATTGGAATAGGTATTTTACCCATTCTGGCTGCCAATAGAATTACATGAAACCTCATGGCCACAACAAAATCACATTCATCAATAATAGCTAACGCCCCATCCGGACTATACGACTTATCTACAACAAAGTTAACCCTCTCCGAAAAATCATATTGATCAGGTATACCTACTACGTCATAGTCAATGTTATCAATTACTTCATTCCATCTATTCCATTCAAATTCTCCTGACAAATCCGGATATGGTAAATCCCTAAAATTGATACCTATCTTGTACCCGTCCTCATTTTTCACATATTCTGACTTTACATCCTTTGCAAATACAACATCAACTGAATCCTTTGCATTGTTACTGTCAGCAAGACAATTAAGTTCTCTAGCACTGTATGAGTCCCTAGTATAAAAAAACAAAGAATTATTAACCCAATATTTTAAAGCCGTACTCTTATCAGAATAATCAAATTCCCCTATGCTTAATCCAGTAATTCCATATTTTATAAACCCTGCCTTTTCGTGAAATTCAATAAACTCAGATAAAACACTGGGCATCCCTCTCTCTATTATTCCACCTCCAGCGAACCATAGAAAATCACACTGCTTGGCCTCTTCTGCTATTTTTTCATATGGGAGCCCGACTTCCATAGGGATACATTTATATCCCCATCCCTCTATGTGACGTTTAACTGTTTCACATATATAGTAATCACCAAAATTTGCATCTATTGAATACCATAATAATAGAATCTTCTTCTTAAACAATCTTCTATATATTTTCAACATCTGTTATCCTCAATTTTGGGAAAATGGTACTTCCATACACTGAATGATTCCACTTTGGCTGTTCTTCACGCTTATCTCTCATTATCTGAAAATAGATTCGTTCTTTTGTACGATCTAATGTGATATGGCTACCGTTTGGCAATAACCGCATCGCACCAATTTCAAAATAATAAACACCTTCCGCCATAATAGAGGGATTAAATTCAAATATTTTTTCTCCACTTAAATCATCAATAATGTCCGAAATAACCAAGCTTATAGGAGAACCTGTATCTGCATTGTATATATGAATAAAAATTCTTGCATCATCATATGGTTCTTTATAATCATAGTCCACTATAAAGCGAATTATATCTGTATAAGAGTATATTGGTACGTCCTTTACAAATGCTAATTCTTTGAATTTAAAGTCTTTACCAATTTCATAAGCTGCTCTTTTAGTTTTTGATAAATCATATTTTTTTCTCAAACCACTATCATCGTGACCTAAATACTCTTCAATAGCTTGCTCTGGCTCACCATCATAAATAATTCCTCCCTTATCCAAAATTATGCATCTCGAGCAAAGATTTCTTATAGTTGCCATATTATGGCTCACATAGAGGATAGTTTTCCCTCCTTGCGCTTCATCTCCCATTTTCGCCAAGCATTTTTTTTGAAATTTCATATCGCCAACAGCAAGCACTTCATCCATAATCATTATTTCTGAATCAAGATGCGCTGCAACAGCAAAAGCTAATTTTACATACATTCCGGATGAGTATCTTTTTACCGGAGTGTCAATAAACTGTCTGCACTCTGAAAAGTCGATGATTTCTTCAATTTTCTCATCGACTTCTTTTCTGGTCATTCCCAGAATGGCTCCATTCATGTATATATTTTCTCTACCGGTAAGTTCTCCATGGAATCCTGTTCCAACTTCAAGCATACTGGTGATTCTGCCGCGTATGCGAACCTCTCCCTCAGAAGGAGCGGTAACTCTCGAGAGGATTTTAAGGAGAGTGGATTTTCCTGCACCATTCATTCCAATGATACCAAGCGCTTCACCCTTTTTCACTTCAAGATCAATACCGTTCAGGGCGTAAAATTCCTCTCCCATTTTTACATCATCCGAACCCACAATAGAATTGGGATCTTCCTTACCATGTTTTCTTGCCCACCAACTCTGAAGGTCACCTTTAAGAGTTCCACCACCAATGGCACCAAGTTTATATTTTTTCTTTAATCCTTTTATTGAAATTGCAATATCTTCGTTCATATTTTTCCTTATTTATCAAACTTTATACTGTATCCATAAATGTCTTTTCAATCTTATTGAAAATAATAACTCCAACAATCAATACGATAGCTGTAACAATCCAGCTTACTCCCCACATGCCAACAGGAGTTCCTCCGGAGCCATAGAGAGCATACCTAAACAACATCAGAGAAGGCGTTACAGGGTTTAACAAATATAATGTCTGATACGCCTCCGGAATCATGGAATAGGAGTAAACAACCGGACACAGATACATCCATAGTCTAAGTCCGAACCCCACTAGAATTGTCAAATCTCTGTATTTTGTTGTTAAAGATGACACTATTATTCCAAAGCCCAAGCCAAGTATTGATAGCTGAACTATTATGAGCGGAATCAATAAGATGTATGCATTAGGATGATACTGTTCTCCACGTAATACCTGAATTAGCATTATTGCTAAAAGTAGACCAAACTGAATGACAAAGTCAAGCATAGACGTAAGTACTGTTGAAATAGGCATTACCAATCTTGGAAAGTATACTTTACCCATTATCCCTGCATTTGCAAGAAATGTATTGGATGTCTGATTTAGACAAGCTGAGAATAATGACCAAATAATACTACCTGATAAATAGAATGCAAGAGCATCAATTCCATCTGTTGGTAAGTGTGCAACACTTGTGAATATTACGATATAAAGCGTGGTGCTTATAAGTGGATTAAGAAGTAGCCACAATGGCCCAAGTATCGTCTGCTTATATCTCGTAGAATAATTTCTTTTTACAAATAAGAGAATCAAGTCTCTATAATGCCATAACTCGGCAAGGTTAAGATCGAGAAGACTTGTCTTCGCTGTTATTACTACTTCTCGATCATTATTTTGTGAACTCATTTATTTCTTTCCTTCCAACTTCTGTTTTTTATTTTCCCGGCGATTGTCCTGACATTTCTAATCCCAAATGCTATTCCAATAGGAGCTGATGTTTCTATAAAACATTTGATTCTTAGATACTTCTTCTTTATTCCTATTGCATTTTGAATTATCGACTGATATGCCTCTCTATATTCATTACCGAATCTCAGGTTATTCTGCAATTCTTTGTACTTATTCGAGTACTGTGATGCCTGATATAGTACTACCTGCATCTGTAAATAAAACAGTTCATATGCCATGTCCATTGTATCATTGTGTTTTTCTAGTATCTCTTTAAAGGCATGTAGTGTATTTCTGTTCTTTGTATATCTTATCACATGATCATTGTCTCTGGTCATGGATGCTTCCTGCCTTAGGCAATAATAATACTGAACAGGCTCTCTCTGTGCTCTCACTCCTTTTGTATATTGAAGTGCAAGATAATTAAATATGGTATCTTCTCCTACTACAGCTTCTTTGTGGCTTTGATATTCGTCTATTATCTTATCTACAATTGACTTTCTGTAGACCTTGTTACACCTTGACTGGAATATTGGGGATATATTTACTGCTCTCTTTTTGTCCCAGAAAAATTCTTCTCTAAGCTTTTGTAACTTGTCCCCTGTATATTTTTCATCCTTATCAAGAAATATTGTTCTTTTGCTTTTGGTTATCTCCTCTGAAAGTTCTTCTGCATACATGCCTGCTGCCACGATATCTACTTCTGAGTCGAAAAGATCCATCAAGTCTTCGATGAAGTTTCTACCTATATAGTCATCAGGGTCAACAAATGCAAGATAATCTCCCGTGGCATTTCTAACACCCTCAGATACTGCATCTATCAATCCGCCATTTTCTTTATTGATAATGACTAGTCTGCTTTCATCTTTTTGATATTCCTCAAGCATATTTCTGCTTTTATCAGTTGAGCCATCATTAACGGCAACTATTTCTATATTTTTATACGTTTGCTCTATTATACTTCTTATCGATTTGTCCAAATATCTTTCCTGATTATATATAGGAACAATTATCGATACTTTACCAATGTCCATATTTATATATCCAATATGCTTATCTTAACGCCGCTACTATATCTCCAAGCCATGCTTTTGGCCTTGTATAGTACTTCATTCTAAATACCAGTGGCAGGAGTTTAAATACCTTTTTATTTCTTATTGCGATTTCCCGCCTTCGATATATAATAGCAGACTTTCGCATAATACGCCAATATTCCCTTGGAATGCCCAATTTATCGCTATTTTCTAGCAATGCTTCTGCAATTATTTGATCCTTTTTTATGATATCTGCACGTCTTTCGCTTTCTTTTTCATTAGACGGAGTATTTGTGCCCTCATGACGTCTGAATCTAACCAACGGAGCATTATATGAATACAATGTACCACGAGCAATGGCCACACACCAGAAGAACTGGTCGTGTGGCCAATCAGGTTCCCAAATACCATCAATGTATTGCTTTAGTTTTGACGATACTGCATATGTGCAACCGGGTCTTCTGCACTCTGCAAAAGCTCCGTCAAATCTCACTATCGAGAGAATATGCTTTCCAAATGATGGCTGATAAATTTCTACCTTCTCACCTGTGCCTGAATCAAAGGGCTCATGCCTTGATACTAATAGCTCAATATTGCCACTTTTTGAGCAAATATTGGTCATTATTTTAATCTTATTAGAATCCCATATATCATCCTGATCTGACAGAAAAATCAAGTCCCCTGTTGATTTCTTGATGGCATCCATAAAATTCTGCTTCCATCCAAGATTCTTCTCATTTATTTTCAGGTGCCACGATTCTAATAGGTTGTTATCTTTAATGTATTTTTTGATGATTTTTGTTGTATTGTCGGTAGAACCATCATCCTGAATTATTACTTCATCAGGCTTAACCGTCTGCTCATGTATGGAATTAAGTTGTTCATATATATACTGTTCACCATTGTAGGTGCACATTACTACTGATGTTTTCATATTATCGATAATAGTTCCCTGGCAATCTTTTCTGCTCTATAGTTTTCTAACAGTTCATCTACCGCTTGTTTATCAGGTGTATGACATGCTGATATTTTTCTGATCCACTCATCCACATCGGTTGGATTTGTGACGTAATCCGCTAAGCCTCCGGTAATTTCCTCTATGCAGCTCTCCGTTGTCGTGATCACTGGAACTCCAAATGCCATAGCTTCTATGGGTGGCATACCAAACCCCTCGAATATGCTGGGAAATAGAAAAGCTTTGCAATTCTTATACAGCATATTTCTTACCTCATCACTTACAAAGCCGGTAAGAATTACATAATCTTCAATGTTTTCCTCTTTAGTTATCTCTTTAAGCTCTGTTTCCTGAGTTCCTCCTACTCCTGATACTACTAAAGGAAATAGCATATCAGGTTGTTGCTTCTTTATCTTTGATATTGTATATAGAAGTGTTTTGAGGTTTTTGTGCGGAAGAAGCGAAGATACCGTGTAGTAGTATTCTTTTTCTTTTACATTATATTTATCCAGCTCTGATTTCTCAGCACATTTCTCTGTGCTTATTTCTATGGCATCATAGATTCTGATAATCTTGCCTTCTTTTGGGTTATATCGCTGAAGAATATCATCTCTGACATAATCTGATATAGCTATAACCTTTTCTGATCTGCGTACTGAATTCCTCCAGGACAGGTCCATCCAGCATATTCTGGCCTTACTGAAATACTGTGGATAATGTATTGCTTGGAGGTCGTGAATTATTGTATAGAACTTTATTCCTTTTAATGGAGTAAATGGCATGTTATAGATTGGTTCCAGGCATCTAGTAATGCCATTTTCTTTTAGCAATTTGCATAACCCGAAGTTTTGCCAAAGGACTCTCTTTCGCTGGCTTGAGCATATTGTATTTGCTTTGAGATATTTGAAATAATCCGCTCCGAATTTATTGCGAATAAAGTCGTGATTATCTATTGCGGTCACTAGATATATTTCTGCTTCTTCTGATTGTAACTGTCGTAGTCCATTAAGAAGATTCGTTATGCTTGATTCTGTTCCACCGACCTTACCATGTCTCAGCCATGTGAAGTCTATTGCGAGTTTTTTCATCTAATATCCTAAATTACTTCATGTACATTCTGTTATCTTTTAAGCAGCAGGTATTTAACTAATTCCTGCCCTACGCACTCTATAATATATAGTGCAGAATATCCGTTTTCTCTATATGTTTGGTATTTTAGCTTTATCCTTTTAATTGTGTTTTTAAATGATTTTCTGGAGCTTTCCCCACCGATTGTGAAATTTGTAAGGACATCAGGTATGATGCATACTTTTTTTTCCATTTTTAAGGCTTTAAGATACCATCCATAATCATTATGGACATTTCCGTTAACATAATCACCAACATCTCTGTATGCTCCGATTTTTGCAAACATTGCTGGATGATTAAAGTGCCTTGAGGTTTGGTAATACTTTGTATTTTTAGCCTGTTTTCTGATTATCTGCTGCCCATTGTGGATATATATTGCCCCCATGAATATATCTGCTTCCGAATTGGCAGTAGTGTACTTCCTTAATATCTCAAGTGCATTTTTCTCATAATAGTCATCACTATTTAATATCCCTATTATATCACCATTTGCCGTATGAACGCCTTTATTCATGGCATCGTAGTAGCCCTCGTCTGGTTCACTGATAACCCTTAACAGGATGTTTCTTTCTTCATATTGGGACTTATATTCTTCAATCGTCTTTACTGTATTATCACAAGAAGCACCATCAACAAATATGTGTTCAAATGGTGCCTCAGTCTGATTCAAAACGGATTCTATTGTTCTTCTTATGGTCTTTTCACTATTATAACATACTGTTATAACGCTTATCCTAGAGATCTGCATCGTGCATTTCCTTACTTGCGTCCTCGGTAAAGCCTTCCGTGCTGTCCTTGTGTACAAGAATTTTTATTGTTTCAAATATTATCTGTATATCCAGGAGTAGAGAATAATTAGTTATATACAATAGGTCTAATTTGAGCTTGTCCAGGGCTGTAGTATTATATTTGCCATAAACCTGTGCATAACCGGTAAGACCACCCTTCATCTTGTTTCTAAATACAAACTCGGGTATGTCCTCAGAATATTTCTCTACATGCTCCCATCTTTCAGGTCTTGGACCAACTATGGACATGTCTCCCTTGAGGATATTTATCAGCTGCGGAAGTTCATCAAGCCTGACCGCTCTTATGATTTTTCCAACCTTTGTAATTCTGTCGTCCTGTTCTCCTGCAGGGTGTGGTCTTCCATCCTTCTCCGCATCAACTATCATTGAGCGAAATTTCAGTATCATAAATCTGTCTCCGCCAAGCGTGACTCTCTCCTGCTTGAAGAAAACAGGACCTCCATCCTCAAAATGGATAGCAATTGCAGTAATGAGGAACAGCGGACTTAGAAGAATAAGTGTCGCAAGACTAAGTATTATATCGAAAGCTCTTTTTATAAATCTCTGGATGGGTGTTATTCCATTATTCCTATTAAGGAAGAGCGGTGTGTCGATGAGATTTAGTTCCTCAGAATTCTTTACAAGTACATCCGAGATTTTGGGAACATAATAGACCCTTTTCCCCATCTCAAAACAGATTTTGATAAGCTTATTCTTTTTATGTGCCGGAAGATCATTCAATAGTACAGCATCGTAATGTACAATCTTTTCCCTAATAGTCTTCTCATCTTCATCAAGCGAAACACGCTCTAATATATGATATTTGTAATGAACTGAGTTTATCTTATCATAGAGATTATTGTGGTGATCTCCATGAATCTCAATAATTGAGAGAGGCGGAAATATCTTTCTATAGATATTAACCATCGGTATTGTCAGAATGCAATTAACTGTCGCCTGGATGAGAAACGCTAATCCGTAAATTCTTACAAATTGAGGAAAGAATCTGAACTGTCCGGTAATTGCACAAGATATGAGTGTCTCTATCGCATTAACAGTAAAAAGCGTAAGTACCTGCCCTGCAAGAATATTGGCTTTTCGTTCAACACCAATAGTAAACGCATGAAGCCATTTACCAATGATCACATAAAGGGTCATATAAATTCCTGCTGCCATTCCGAGGTTTGCTATTCCAAGAAGATGTCCTGTCTGGTTATTTGCCTGCGCAAACTTATACCAATTAAAGTAGAATATCCCTGCCGCAATAGCCGTGAGTGCAACTTCACATAGGAATCTATATATATATTTTCCATTTTTCCGTGAGGTGTTTGGTACGCTTCTGCTCATTTGTTCCTTTTCATTTCTGTTATTCTTTGGGAATTAACTACATTCCCACTCATGGTCGAGGCTCATTATTCCATGATCTTTTCCGGTATTCTCGACAACATTCATAACCATGAGGCTATGAATACAATCAAATTCATGCTCTTCCTCATCCTGAATCCAGAAATCCAAGAAGTATTCACCTTTTAGGAGAGTTAGATTTTTGATTGTTATTGTAACTTCGCCACTCTCCTTGTTGGTGATAACACTTCCTGTACTTTCTCTCATCTCGCTGCCATATATATACAACCAGTCGCTTCGGGTGATTCCCAGAACAAAATTGAGATGTTTGGATGTGTCAAATGCCTTATAAGACATCTTGATTGATACACTATCTCCTGTATTGAATTGCGATACTTTTTTACCATCTGCTGACAGCATCTCAACATTTGTGAATACTGCTTCGCCGCTTCCCTGCCTTCTGGCATCAGGGCCGCACTGAGAACATATCTCTCTACAGCTTAAGTTCTTAATTCTCTGATCTATTGCTTTCTTTTCTTCCTCAGAAACAGAGTCATCATCAAGCAGTTTCTTTTCTTTTTTCAGCTGCTGCTCTGCTTCAAACTTTGCTCGTTCGACTCTTTGTTCCTCAGTTACTTCCAGATATTCCTTACATATCTGTCTTGCCGTGCCTTCTTTTCTGATAACTCCATTTTCGATCCAAATGGCACGATCGCATATCTTTTCTACCTGTTCCAGTGCATGAGAAACAAGAACTATGGTTAACCCCTGCTCCTTTAGGCTCTTTAACTTGTTGAAACACTTTGTCTGGAATGCCTGATCTCCGACCGCCAAAATTTCATCAACAAGGAGTATGTCCGCATCCACGTTTATCGCAACTGCAAACGCAAGTCTCATATACATTCCCGAGGAATAGGTTCTTACCGGATTGTCTATGAATTCTTCAAGCTCAGAAAACGAGATGATATCGTCAAGCCTTGCATCAACTTCCTTCTTCTTTATGCCGAAGATTGATGCATTAATATATATATTCTCTCTTCCGGTCAGGTCAGGATGGAATCCTGCTCCAAGCTCTATGAGACTAGATATTCTACCCTGCTCGGCTATTGTTCCTGAATTGGGCCGCAGGATCTTTGTAAGCATCTTAAGTGTTGTACTCTTACCACATCCGTTACGTCCTATGAGAGCAACCGCTTCACCTTTCTTAATATCGAAGCTTATTCCGTCCAGAACTTTTCTTTTTTCGAATTTATTACGGCCGATGTTAATAATTCTCTCGCGAAGCATCGAACCCTTATCTTCGTATACTTTAAAGTACTTATGAACATCTCTTACTTCTATTGAATTCTCCGGATTACTTATATTTGCATACATCACATTTCCTCCGCAAAATCACCTTCAAGTCTGGCAAATACAAGTTCTCCCACAATCAGTAACACAACTGCAGATATGAGCATAATAGTTATATATGTACTCTCAGGTAGCTGTTTATAATAAAGCACAGCATGATAACTCTGAACAACACTTGTCATCGGATTGCAAAGTAATAATGTTTTAATTGATGGATCCAGATTATCCATACTATACATAATAGGCGTTCCCCATATCCAAGCCATCATGAGAATTCCCACTATATATTCCATATCCCTCAAATATACTGTTATCGAGGAAAAAAGCAGTGTGAATCCCAAACATATTACATATTCAATAATCATAATAATCGGGAGAAACCATATTACCATTGGATTGATTCCTACACCGCCTGCCAATATAAACAAGAAAACGATAACGAATGCCAAAAGCATATTTACAAATTTAGCTGTTACAGCTGAGATAGGTAGAACTTCTCTCGGAAAATATATTTTTGTCGCCAAATTGCTGTTATTAACAATACATCCGGCCCCCTGTCCTACTGCTTCACTAAAAAATGTCCACGGAACAATACCCGCTGTTAAATAAATATAATAATGATCAATTGAACTTGGAAATATTACACCAAATACAAACGTATATATAGCAATCTGAAACAACGGATTAAGCAAAGCCCAGAGCATTCCCAAGACTGATTTTTGATAACGCCCGCGCAGTTCTCGCTTAACCATGCTATATATCATATCCCTGTAATCTATTATTTCACGTATTCTATTCATTCTTTACTTTCCACAATTAAGTCCCATGTAATCTTTATATGTCCATATCCATACTAAGAACATCTCGTACTGCAGATAATGAATAATGCTTTTGGATAAAGGCTTTTCCATTATCAGACATTTTCCTTAACCTCTCATAATCCTCATATAAGTCGCATATTGCATTCATTATATCTTCTGCAGACTCTTTCACTATCATTGTATCCATATCATCCGGTATACCCTCTGCTCCGATAGGTGTCGTTATCATGGGAATCTGATAATAGGCTGCCTCTACAACCTTCCCCTTTACTCCGGCTCCATAACGCAGGGGAACCACGGCTATTCTGCATGATCTATAGAGTTCCTCAAGCTCCTCATCGGACAAAAAGCCATCAATAATGATATTGTCACTGGCAAGCTTCATTAGTTCTTCCGGCGGTTTACTTCCGACAATATGCCATCTTATCGATGGATATTTCTTCACTATCCCGGGGAAGATTTCTTTTGCAAACCACATTACTGCATCAAGATTCGGCGGATGTGCAAATCCTCCTACAAATAAGATATCCTCTCTTTTTGCAAAATCCTTTTCTATATTGCTTTTTTCATCCGTATATATAAAGATAGGAATATTTCTTATTTTCTTGTCTGGTAACAGCTTCTTCAAGTATTCTTCTTCATAGCTTCCAACTACATGAATAACATCAGCGGTATCAAATATCTCAAATTCTATTTTTTTCCACTTTTCAGATGATTCCTTGAGTTTTATATCATGACTAATTTCATACTCTCGTTGTTCTCTTAAATGAACAAGATCAACATCAAAATAGAAAAGCTTGGCATTTGTATATTTTCTGATTGCATCAATATACTTTGGTGCTATATGAGGCCTTTGAGTGTATGCATAATCGAAATACTTACCATTTATTGACAACCACTCTTCCCAATGCTTCATATAGTGACTTCCGCAAAGAATTTCTATTCCTTGCTGCGTAAGTTCTGTTCTGTATGGTTCATCCGGTGCAAAATTATCCCCTATAAATGTAACTTGCATGCCCATTTTCTCAAACTGCTCTAAGTACATGAAAGTACATTTACTTCCGGAATCCATATCATATTTGGGAATATAATGATCTATCAGTAATAAGTGTTTTTTATTTCTGCTCCTGTCTCTCGCAATGAATACATTTGTACCATTATCAAAGTGTTCTTTCTCTAGCACATCTTTCCACTTTTCATAGAATTTGCCCTGATTGGTCACCTGATATGCTTTAAGGCCTGTACTGGTATCTGTACCGTTTGATTTTCCTTCAAAATGCGCAACAACAGAAAGTGGCTGGTAAACTACCTTAAATCCTGCTTTTCTTACAGAGAAAGCATAATCAACATCTTCATAGTAAGCAGGTGCTAAAAGTTCATCAAATCCTCCAAGTTCCTGCCATAATGTCTTTCTCGTACAAATAGATGCCCCAGAAATAAAATCTGTTTCCTTAACATAATTATACTCTGCTCTCTCAGGGTTTTGTCCATTGCCATAGTTCCAGGCACTGGCATCTCTCCAGACAATTCCCCCTGCTTCCTGCAATTCTCCTGTGGGATAAATAAGCTTTGAGCCAACAAGTCCAATCTTATCATCCTCTTCCAAAAGCTTTACCAACGGTGCAAGCCAGTTTTTCATCACCTGCGTATCATTGTTTAGAAACAGAATATACTTACCCCTGGCTTGTTTAGCAGCATTATTGCAATTCTTCAAAAATCTGAGGTTCTCTTGATTACGTATTATATTTATATTTTTTACTTTTTCTGCTAAATTTACAGTATTATCTGTAGATACATCGTCTGCAATAATAATCTCATACGAGATATTCCCACTATTTTTCTTGATACTGTATAAGCAATTATACGTGAAATTAAATTGATTATATACGGGTATAATAATAGAAACTAAGGGGTTCTCCCTTTTCTCAAATACTATTTCTTCAAGATTTTTAAACGACTTGTGTTTTGTTTTATCCACTATTTCCGGAATATGAATTGGTTCACTAAATCCTTGGAGGCGAAGCTTGTATGCATGCATTTCATACACAATCTGCTTGAATCCACCCTTTTTAAAGGCATCTGCCAAAAACTTAAAATTTGTAATATTGATTGCTTTAATTATTGTAATTAGCAATCCAAACACTTTTAACATCTATTTTATATATCCTTTTCAATTTCGACATAATAATCAAAAAGCTCTTTTGCTGTCTCGAAAATATTATATTCGGGTTCCCATCCCAAATCCTTTGAGATTTTACTATGGTCACACCATATCACCGGATTTTCTATAGGCCTAACCAGCTTGGGATCTGTTTCGATTGTTATAGGTTGCTCAGACAGCTTTGTTATATATTCAAGCAACTCTCTTAGCGGAACGGTCTGTCCATTTCCTACGTTGTATACTTCTCCGCAATTATCGCTTTCAATAATCATGCGATAAGCTCTTACAATATCCTTGACATTACTAAAGTCTCTACTCACGTTGAGATTTCCAACTTTCATAACGCCCGGTTTCCCGCTGCAAGATATCTCTGCTGCCTGTTTGCACCATGATGGAATGACAAAGTTATCGCTCTGGCCTACTCCTGTATGATTGAAAGACCGAACATGATAGACTTTCATCTTGTAGTAATTTCTATATACAGAAGAGAACTGCTCAAGCATTACCTTTGATATACCATAAGGATTACTTGCATTAAGCTTTGTATCCTCTGCCATAGGGCCATCTGCTATATCATATTCCTCGCTGGAGCCTATTAATAATACTTTTGTATCAATATCGGTATCTCTGACAGCCTCAAGTATATTTAAAGAGCCGCATACATTTACTTCAACTGTAGTGCGTGGAATTTTCCAGGACAATCCAACATTACTGATCGCCGCAAGGTTAACAATGTGAGTCGGTTTAACTGATGCTACAATAGATTTCACTCTATCTGCGTCTTCCAATTCACATACATAAGTCCCGTCTAAATCAGGCGTATTCTGTACCCCTACGCGATCGCTTCCATATACATCGTATCCATGGCTTTTGAATTCAGCAGCAAGATAACTACCAACAAAACCTCCAACTCCAAAGATTAATACTTTTTTCATACTTAAATCTTATCCCTCATTTTTTCACGCTTCGCAAGTTCTCTATCATGTTTAGCCATAATTTCAACAAGTTGTTCATAGCTTGTTTTCTGTGGATTCCATCCCAGTTTTTCTTTTGCCTTGGTCGGATCCCCCCAAAGGTTATCTACATCTGTAGGACGGAGCCACTCTGCATTAACACACACAAGCATTTTCCCTGTATCTGCATCATAGCCCTTTTCCTCTGCTCCTGATCCTTCCCACCTGATCTTTATTCCATTTGCAGCAAAGGCTTTCTCTGTGAAATCACGAACTGTATGCTGCACACCGGTCGCTATTACGAAGTCATCCGGCTTATCCTGCTGCATGATGAGCCACATACACTCAACATAGTCCTTTGCATAGCCCCAATCTCTCTTAGAATCAAGATTACCCAGTTCAAGGTGGTCCTGCAGTCCTTCTGCTATGCGACCTGCTGCCAGTGTTATCTTACGAGTAACAAAATTCTCGCCTCTTCTCTCAGATTCATGGTTAAAAAGAATACCGTTCACGGCAAACATACCATAAGCCTCTCTGTACTCCTTAACCATCCAGAATCCATACTGTTTTGCAACAGCATAAGGACTGTATGGATGAAACGGTGTCGTTTCCTTCTGCGGAAGTTCCTCCACTTTTCCATATAGTTCTGATGTTGAAGCCTGATAAACTCTTGTCTTATTAACAAGCCCCAAAGCTCTAACAGCCTCTAAGATCCTTAAGACACCAAGCGCATCCACTTCTCCTGTATATTCCGGTGCGTCAAATGAAACCTGAACATGAGACTGTGCAGCCAGATTATATATTTCATCCGGTTCTATTTCATGAATCAATCTAAATAATGATGATGCATCTGACATATCAGCATCGTGAATCTTAATTGAGTTATTCTCTAATAAATGGTCTATCTTTGCTGTATTAGATATGGAAGATCTACGCACAGTACCGTGAACTTCATAATTTTTCTCAAGCAGGAACTCTGCAAGATATGATCCATCTTGTCCGTTAATACCTGTAATAAGTGCTTTCTTCATTTACTAATTACTCCTTATTCAAAAAAACAATAAAACCAGGCTATTATTCTTCTTAATATAATAGCCTTAAAGATTAATGATAATCTATTTACGCCAAAAACACAAATTTTTAATTGCACACAACGAATGTTGTCTTTTATAACATTATAGTTTCTGCATCATCTCCATCAACCCTTCAAGTTTAGAATCCAGATTGAAATTATCTCGAATGTAGTCCCTGCCACACCTTCCGATCATATCCGTTTTAGAATCATCATTGCAAAGTTCCTTGATTCCGTTCGCAAATTCTTCACTATTAGTGCAATGGATATATTCCTTTCTGTCTTTTGCATATATTCCTTCAATCCCGATATCATTAGTTAATACCGGAACTCCGGCAGACATCGCTTCAAGCACTTTTACTTTTATACCTGCTCCGAGTTTTAAAGGCGCCACCATGCACATGGCTTCTGATAAGTATGGGCGTATGTCCTCGACAAAGCCTGTAACGTTAATTTTATTATTCTCGTATCCTTGAAGCTGATACTCGGATTCAGACCGATTATCAGCAGCTATCATTTGGCCACGCTCTGATTCATGCGCAGCAGCCTCGTGATTAAACTTTTCTGCGGCTGCTATCAGCTTTGGATTGGGTTTTGATCCAACCACATTAAGTATGTAATCATTCTCCTTAAGAAGCGGCATGACGTTCTCTATGAAGTCTATAACACTTTCATAATTCTCTACTCGGTCCATCGCGCCATAGAATAGCAAGTTCCCGGGAGCAGGTTTTCTCTGTACATCATAGTAATTCTCAAAATACAGGGTACTCGTATATATCTTCTCTGGAGCTATGCCATCCTGAATAAGAAGTTTTGTGTCCTTCTGATTGAGTGTTACTACAAGATCCGCATTTTTTATAGCATTTAGCTCTGCCTTCTTAAGGGTCTCGTACAGCCTCTTCCATTGGTTTGTCTTGAAGGTCTCATATTTTCGCTGATATCCCAGATATGTGACATCTTCCTCGACCATGACGTACTTCGCATTCGGGAACAGCGCCTTTATCTCAGGCATAATAAGCCCCATTGAGGTCCAATGAAGCATCACTATATCCGGATTCCCGCCTGCTGCCTTATACCTCTTTATACGCTTACTAAGCTGCATATGCTCGTATAGCAGCAGCTGCCTTGCGTATTTTGTCCAGTGATTCATAAGCGTAAAGCCGCTGACAATTCTTCTGATGATATAATCAGCCTTGGAATGGTCACGGTAGTATATGTCCGATTTTATGCCTGTTTTTTCAAGTTCTACGTTCTTCCGCTCATCCTCGTATCCGAGCCCTATGAAGGTTATGTCAAACTTCCCGGTATCATTTATGTAGTTTATGTAGTAATTCAGGTTCTTACCACCCGCATGCCGCACTTTTGGGTACGGGACATAGGGGGCAAGCCAGAGGATTTGTTTTTTCATGTGTTAGGTATTGTCTTTTCTTAGTTGTTTTGGATGTTTGATATAGACTCCTATAGGGCAGTTATTATTATTTGTCTATAGGATTGGTTTGTTTGAGGGAGTTACTGTTTTAAATAATGATTTACGTCCCTAAAATAACCAGTACTATTTTACTATATATTTCATAATTGTGGGGAATTATACTATCGTGGTGATGGTTTTGGGGTGATGGTTTTGGTATTTATACGTATTTAAATCGGAATTTTACACAGTAACTATATGGATTATTTTGATATATGGTGAGTAATTCTATTATATTTTAGTGACAGCATTCTTCTTTGCAGTAACATTGCAATTCGCGCATTCTATCATTCCCCTAGCAAGGCTGTCACACCTGGCCGGATTATCATTTGTACAGATACAGGTTTTTACATCATAATATCTTCTGTCTATCGACCAATCCACCCTATATGGGCCGCTGTTGGAGATAAGCTTGTAGTTACTCTTTGGCAATCCACTATAATAATACGACTTAGTCCCATGATGCGGCACCTTCAGTATGTTGTACGAAGTTCCATATCTTCCTTTAATGCGCTTAAGTATTCTGGGTGTAATATCTCCTAATGCTAGCAGCTCATCTTCACTTTTTATTACCACGCTGCACTCATTCATATTTCTGATTTTAGCACTGCTTATAGAGTCATTATTCTCTAGTTCCGGTACATTACCGCTAAAGTCATCAAGCCGCTGATAAGCGTCCTCAAGCTCTCCATACAAGTAATTTACCATGTCCTGACTTATTTCAAACTGCTCACCACCTGAATACAGCATATATACTTCCGCGAGAGCATCAGCATAGCCTTCAATTACTGCTCTGGCACGCTCTAACAGTTCTGGATCGTTCTCATCGAAAGGCAGTTCTTCAAACAAAGGCATAAACAGCTTCCCTTTATAATCCTTATCCGGCCATATAACATCCACATCATAGTTTCCCAGCCTAAATCTATCCGGACATCCTACGCATTCGATATCTGTAATTCTATGTACCATATCCTTTATATCAACAAAAAATGCATGCAAAGTATCAAGCCTGTATGGCTTCCCTATCAGTTTCAGATATGCATAGTACATTATTGTATCCCTAAAAAATATATCCGTATCATATACGCCTTTATCTCTGTAAATATATCTTGGCAAATATATCTTTCTGAATTTAAAGTCCTTACACCAGTTATGTATCTCAGAAATGCCGTTGTAATGATCAACATCAAAATGTGTTATTAACAGCGAATCCTTACCACATGTCAAACTTCCAATAACTCT